>JAADYZ010000303.1 GCA_010092775.1 Chloroflexota bacterium | reverse complement strand
TTGTAGGGACAACGCGCGATAGCGGCCCGCAATGTAAGATGACATGCCGACAGTGCACGAGGAGCGATAGAGGAATGCCTCGTCCCAAAGTATGTGATAATATGTTGTGGGGACAAGGTGTGATAACGGCCTGCTGATCACCCAACGTTGTAGGGACAACGCGCGATAGCGGCCTGCGTTGTCCGATAACCTGCCGCCAGTGGACGAGGCGCGATAGCGGCAGGCCTCGTCCCTACGGGGGTGTTGCGATGTTGTAGGGATGAGGTGTGATAGCGGCCTGCTGATCACCCAACGTTGTAGGGACAACGCCTGCGTTGTCCGATGACCTGCCGCCAGTGGATGAGGCAGGCCTCATGTGTGTAGGTGAGTTTGTTTATAGACCGGCATCTTCTTAGGCTGAAACACATGGGACGATCCAATGGATCGTCCCCCTACACTCAAGCACATCAATCAGCTTGTTAGCTAAACCTGCACAGAGCCTCCTAAGCCGGATCGTCGGGTTTGTTCCGGCTGAAGGGGTTTAAGCCGCGCAGGACGTTCTGGCCGATCGCTTTGAGCAGTTCTTTGCGGGCTTCTGGCCAGGTCAGTCGGGCGATGTCTTCGCGCTTATCGATCTTGATTTGGTGCTCGGTGGGCTTGCCGTATTGTTCTTCTACATACAGCTCGGTGATCTGGCTGATAGGTGGGGCAGCATCTGGTAAGCTGCTGCCGATCGCTTGTTGACGTTCGAAGGGCGTGGCGCTCTCCTCAATGTCAATCCCAGTCAGCGGCAAGTAGCTGTTAACCCGCGCGTAACTCTTCGAGGCCTCGCTCAGATCGCTCAGGCCGCGCACTTCCAAGACGTACCAGCCACCCACTCCCGCCACCGCCAGCAGCAGGACGCCGCCAAAAGCCCAGCGTACCGGGCCAGGAATGGTGATTTGCGGCAGAGTAAACTGGGCTTGCCCAGCCGCTTGATCATTTTCGGCGGCCTGTTCTTCAGGCACATCGAACTGTGGCGCATCTTCTGGATTATCTTCCTCAAACTCACCACCGTCCGGGAGTTGTTCGTCATCACGATCCACGATGGTGCCGTCCGGCTGCACCGGGCTGCTTTCCGGGCGCTCTACCACCGACTCGGAGGCCGTCGGCTCAAATTCAATCCAGCCGTAGCCAGGGAAGTAGACTTCCACCCAGGTGTGGGCATTCGATTCGCGCACAACGAAGCCACCCACTTCTGGGTCGTATTCACCTTGAGAGAAGCCGCCAACGATGCGTGTTGGCACACCCTGCGAGCGCAGCATGACAGTCATCGCGGAGGCGTAGTAATTGCAGTAGCCTTCGGGTCGCTCAAACAAGAGATGATCAACCGGTTCAACGCCGCGCGGCGGTAAGGCAACTTGATCGTTGTAGGTGATATTCTCACGCAAGTAGGCTTCAACAGCCCGCGCCTTATCGTAGGGATTGTCATAAGGGGCAGTGACCGTCTCGGCCAGGTCAACCGTCCGATCGGTAATCGTTTCGGGTAGTTGCAGATAGCGTTCGGTCACCCAGGCGGGGTATTCGGTGAAGGCGTTGCGCAGGCTGGTTTGATCGGCCACGCTGATTGAGGAGGTCGCGCCGTAGCTGTCGCCGCCGTTGACGACCTCGGCCGCCCGCACCGCCGCAACCGTTGCAAATTCGCTGCTCTCCTGCGTACTAATGATGTCATAGGTGATATCGACTGAGGTAAAGGACACCGGGATAGAGGCCGCGTAGAGGAGGCGGGTCGCTGGAATCTGGATTTCGACCCGCTGCTGAACATTGCGCCGCAGCGCATAAAACTGATCCTCCTCAGTGTGCAGCACACCCAGATTGGAGATCACGCGCCGTTGAGCCGACGTCGTCCAGCGCCCGTTGCTATACTGATCGAAAATCTTCGAGCGCCAATAATAGCGATTTTCCTCTGGCGCATAGACCACCATCACTGTTTGATTACCCAGATTGACCGGTCCGCCCATCGAGAGGGTGGCCCCACCATAATAATCGGCTGTGGTCACCATACCGCCGTCAACGCCGTTGAAGAGCCGATCAAGGGTTTCTTGCACGCCAAACCAGGGATTGGCCCCGCTGTCCCACATGGCCGACAGGCGGCTGTTGGCTGAGGCCGTGGGTGTCATCCAGGCCAGCGCGATCAGCACGACCCCGCCGATCACCCCAGCACGCAGCAAATCAAACTGAATGCCTGGCGTGTAAGACACGCGCTCGTAGCGCCAAATCTGCTCGCGGGTGGCAGCGTTGGTACGCACGGCCAGAGTAAAGGTCAGGAAGAGATAGCCGATCAGGAAGAGTTCGAGGCGGGCTTCACCGAAATAATAGAAGTTGTTGATTAACAGACCCAAACCGGGCGGGATGGTCGCGTACCACAGGCGGTGCGTGCGGAAGGTGTTGATGACCGCGTTGAAACTGATCAACCAGACTAGCATGGCCAGCAGCACGAAAAACGGCAGCACCGTATCACGCGGGATGCTGCCATCAAGGGCATTGGTCACCCAGGTCACCATCGTGTTGATCACCTCCATCAGGCGATCACGATTGGACAGGCTTTGATCGGTCAGCCCGGCGGAGACTACCCAGACGGTGAACAAGCCATATAGGACTGAGAAGGGCAGTACCAGCAGATCACGCAGCTTGGAAACCGCCAGCAGATAAGACCCAGCAATCCCGACAAACATCACCACAAACAAGCGGTCGAGATCAGCAATCCAATTGGCGGTCGCCAGCGCCCAGACTGGCATCGTCATCAGAGCGACAAGTAACAGGACACTCGGCCAGTCCTCTTTGAAACGCTCGGTCAGGTCTTCAAACGACATGCAAACACCTCATAGCAGGTGGATTGACGTTTTTGTGACTACTCTCCGATTATGCCAAAGGTTCATCTCGCTAATCAAAGCGCTTTTGCCGCGTTAGCGCTGCGCTTCTCGCACGCGTTATAGACTGGGGAGTGGTAGGCCGAGACGCGGGCGCTCTGGGATGTCCTCGGTCAGCAGGCTGAAGGTCAGCGCAGCCGTCCAATGAAAGTCGCGAATGGCATCAACCTTATGGCGCAGGTTGTAGGGTTTGCTGGCTGGCCCTAACCGGCCCAGATCGACGGGTGCTTCTTCGTCGCGGCTGTCGTAGAACTCAAAAACAGTGCCGTACTCTTCATAGTATTTCTGCACGTGGAAGAGTGTCTTCTCGCGCAGCCAATCGGCGACCTCATGCTGGCCATGTCGACGAAGCCCGGTGATGATCAGGAAGTTGCTGTTGATCCAGGTGGGGCCGCGCCACATGTCGCCCGAAGATTGCGGGGCTGAGAGCGCGATGCTAGGCACTGGGAAAGGCGCGTTGAAGTGCTGAGGGTCTTTGAGCCAACCGACCAGGCGCTCGACATGCTCGGGGGGGATGTCATCGAGCAAGAGCGGGAAGAATCCACTGACCGCACGGACCTTAACGAAGTTGCCATCCATGTCGCGGTCATAGTAGAAGCCGTCTTCTTCATCCCACATGTAGCGATGGACCTGAGCTGACAGCAGGCTGGAGCGTGACTGCCACTCAGCGGCCTGAGTCGTGCGCCCCATCTCGTAGAGCAGCATGGCGACATAGCTCATATCAAGGGCGGTGAAGACGTTTAAATCAAGCACCTCAAGGCGATCGTGGTGATCGAAGCGTGGCGAGCCTTCCATCCCCACCGCGTCGCCGCGATGCCATTCGAGCAGCCCATCACGATCCAGATCACGCTGGTTGAAGTGCCAATTCAGGTACTTCTCCAGAATGGGCAGTGCATCATGCAGAATCAGCTTGTCGTCCAGGCGTTCGTAAACCTCCCAAACACCCCAGCCGAGCACTGGTGGATGCCCAATCTTTGAGTGCTCACCGCCAGGGCCTGTCATATGGGGAATCAGGCCGTCCTCTTGCTGCGTATCAAACACCGACTTGATGAAATACCAGGCCATACGCGGGTTGATGTGCAGCATCCCCAGGGCATGGAAGACAGAATCCCATTGCATCAAGTGCTGCTGTGGAACCCGATCTGGCGTGGACCAGAACTGGTGAAAGCGCCCCTCGCCGCTCAAGGTGTTGACTTTCATGACCGAAAAGCACTTTTTCATCAAGCGGTCTTTCTCGCGCTCAGGATGATCGGGCAGCATTTGCTTATCGGTGAGGCGCTGAAGCGCCGTGCGGTAGGGATCAACCGCTAGAGCCATCTCCGCACGGCGCGAGGCTTCTGCCCAAGTGGCCCCATAGGAGACGGCAAACAGCTCCCGATTGGTCGCGAGAGCAATCGCTGCGCCTGAAGGATCGACTGTGATGCCGCGTGTGTGCAAGCCAGTGACAGTGATCGGTGTGAGGACAATTTGATAGGGCGAAGTACCAACAAGCGTGTGCCAGGCCCACCAACTCGCCAGCATGTAGCCCTTGCGGGTATCGGCGAAAAGCACATCACTGGTGGCGATCAAGGTGTCGGAGTCCTCTTCGCCGCCCATATAGAGCATGACTTGTTCAGGAGTGTGGAACAGCAGCGAGAAGTATTGATCGTGCAAACTGGCCACAAAACTTGAGGCGGTATTGGTCTCGCCGTCGAGGCCAGAGTAGGCAAAGAGAGCGCCTTCACCCCACACATCGGGTAAATTCTGCAAGTCTAAAGCTAAGATCGTTTCTGGTCCCATAAGTCGCTTTTCGCTTAACGGTCATCAGGTGATGGCGTGGTCAGTCAGCCAATCGGCTATCCGATCCAGAACGCTTTCCCAACCTCGCTCTAACATCATATTATGCGCCATATCCGGGAAAATCACAGCTTCTGTTCCATAAGCACGTGCTGTCCCTTCGATTTGCGGCACGTAGAAGATGGCATCGTCCGCGCCACCCAGCACCAGCATAGGCATGTCTGGGTTTTGAGCCTTCACGCGTTCCGGTTGAGGCAGCCCAGTCAGAGCAACCTCCCAGGTGCTGCGGAAGGACTCTTGTTGCAAGGGTTCCCAAACCTTCTGGAGTTTATCATCTGGGAAGTCGCTTGAGTAGAACTTCTCGCGGGCTGCTTGCGGCGTGGCCACAAAGAAGTAAGAATTGCGCGTCAGGCCAACCCGCAGGGAGGTCAACGGCGAACGGATCAAGAGGCGTAACAGCGTAGGGAGGAAGCCCTCTCTAGGAATTGTCGCCAAGAGCACCACACCCGGCAGGCTGTGGGCCTCAAGATACTTCTGGCAAATAAAGCCGCCCATTGAATGGCCGATGACCACAGGCTTTTGCCCCGTCTGTGCCTCCACTTCAATGACGATGTCGTGCAAGTCCTCGACATAATCAGCGATGCGATAGCTGTTAATCTGCTCGCGACCCGGACTATTGCCGTGACCGCGCAGACTCATCACAAAGGTGTGATAGCCGCGCTCGGCCAGGGTCGGGGCAAAGGCGTCGAGCCAGCACCAAGCCCCGTGCCAGGCTCCATGCAGCAGCAGGATCGGCGTCTGCTTGGCCTCGCCCTGCGCCCTAAAGCGGATCAGTTCGAGATGGGTCGGCATCGATTAGTCCCCTGATGCCCAATACGCATTGAACAGCTCTTTCACCACTTGAGAGGCCAGCTTGGGGCGGCGAAACTCATCGAACACACCCTGATTGTTGTGGCCACGCGGGCGACGCAAGGCATTGGCCCCCTGATAGGTGCGCACGTCAGCGAACTGCCACAACGCAAGCCCTGCGACACGGTCGTTGTTCAATGCTTCTTCAACCACGGTGCGGATCAGGGTTGCCTGATACTCCTCCGACCAAAGGCCCTCATACTCATCGTGCCAACCTGGGATGGCCCCTGCACCAATGGCGCTGATCATGAAGGGAGCATCCAAACCCTGCGAGACGATCCGGCGCAAACAGGCATCGATCTGCCCTCTTACCGCTCCCGTCAGGTCGCCATCACCTGGCTGGCTGTACCAGCCGGGGAACAGGCTGAAGCTGATCACATCGACCAGGTCAATCGACATGTCATCGAGTGGGCTCTTGCCTGAATAGCTAATTAAACGGGTCGGGTCGAGCTGGCGCAGCAACCTGACGGTTGCCCGGTCGACTTCATTGGCCGTCGGACTGCGGCGATCACTTTCACTAAGAAAGCCCCAAATGATCACGCTGGGATGGTTGGCACTGGCAGCGATCATCTCACGCAACATGGCCTCATGCTGCTGAAGATAAACCTCATTAGTCAGATGGCGGGTATTTGCCCCCCATCCAAGCCCTTCCTCCCAGACCAGAATCCCCAGCTCGTCGCACATATCCAGAAAGCGCTGGTCCTGCGGATAGTGAGCGCCGCGCACAAAATTGCAGCCCATATCGCGCATGCGCTGCAAGTCAGCCAGAAGCAGCGCGTCCGGGCTGGCCGGGCCATAGAGTGGGGTGAGTTCATGGCGATTGAAACCAAGCAGCTTGACTGGCTCATCATTCAGGATAATGACACCCTGGCGCGTCTCCACCTGGCGCAGCCCAAAACGGGTGATCATAATGTCGCTGTTGCGCATGTGCAGCACCGCCGAGATTTCCAGCGTGTGCAGGAAAGGATCAGCGGGTGACCAGGGATGGGGGTCGTCCAAGGTCAGGTGGAAGACAAACTCATCTGGATAGGGCGCGTCAAAAGAGTAGCGCTCCTGCTTGCCGTCGTCCACTTTGGCGAAGATGTTGATCCGTTCGGGCACTTCGTTGGCACTGCGGGGCATATCCGGAATGTAGCCGCCCAAGCGTAGGCGCACCGTCACGGCCCCTGTGCGATAGTCATCGGTCTGGACAATCGCAGACTCGATGTAGGTCTGCGGCATATCGTGCCACCACACACTGCGGATGATCCCGCCATGCTGGTAGAAATCGTATTCCTCCCCATGCAGCGGTGAGCGGCCGAAATCAAGGCGATTGTCAACAATCACAACGATCTCGCGCTCTTCCAGATCGCTGTCAGGCACCTGCACCCAGAAGGGAGACAGCCCCCAGGGATGTTCGGCCAGCATATGGCCATCGACATAAACGCGGCACCATAACGACACACCCTCAAAGTAGAGCTGGACGTCCGTCAGAGTGTCGGTTACTTTGAGCGACCGGCGGTAGGCAACCGTACCACGGAGGCCGGTGTAAGGCGGGATCGTGTCGAAGGCCGCCGGGACGACCATCTTATCAAGATAGGTGATGCTCTCAACATCGAGTGTACCCAGGTCGACGTCTGGCCCCAGGAAAGCAAAATCCCAGAGGCCATCCAATTGATGAACCGTGCGTAAGGGGTATTTCGGAAAGCGCGTCACAACCGGTCTCCTCTCACAACAAACAGAGCGACGGGCCTAGCTGACCGTCGCTCTATCGGAACATGCTATTTGAGATGAAGGTGGTACATGGCATCTCACAAAGCTAAACAAGGCACTCAAACCCATTGTATAGCAAGGAAAGCCGTCACTCCAACTGATTGAGGTCAAGCTGTCGACATGCTGCCCTGAGAGCAGTGCATTAACTGTTCCTCTGCTGGGTCTTAATGGCCTTGAGTTCCTGAGCTTCCGGCAGGGCTTTGTAGTAAGGATCGAGTGGGTAGCAGCCGGAGATCAGGCCATTGCGCGGTGCGGTGGTGCAATCGCTGAAGGTGCGGCAGATGGCCCGCCGATCCAGTGTCTGCCCCGCCAGCACATCGGCTGCCAGCGTTGGATAAGAAAGCATCATCCGGCCCAACCCGATGGAATCCGCGCCGCTTGTTTGCAGCACCTGCTGCGCAACATGGGGCAGATAATCCTGCAAATAGCTGTAGCCTGAGCCGACTATGATCAGGTTAGGGAAGCGCGCCTTGACCTGAGCGGTTGCATCGATCAATCTCGCTACGCCCATTAAGGGGTCTTCCGGCGGCTGGTAGCCATCGGAAGGGGGAAAAATAGCCGGTCGCTGAATATGCGGCACGTAGTAAGGACTACCTGCCGTCAGGCAGATCAACTCAATCCCCAGCGACTCACATAGCTCGAGCAGTTGAAAGGGCTCGCTCAGGTCGATGCCGCTGCCGCTGCCATCGCCGCCAAAAGCATAGGGATAATTGCCCTCCTGCGCAGTCGCTTGTCCGATTTGATCGGGCCCGGGCTGGAAGGGGATGAAGTCGTAGAGGCTGAGGCGCAGTCCAACGTGCAGTTCAGGCGCAGCGCTCCGAATACCCGTCACAATCTCGCGCAAGAAGCGCGTCCGATTGACAAAGTCGCCACCGTAGGGGCCAGGGCGATCGATGGCCGTCAGGAATTCATGGCCGAGATAGCCGTGACAGTGCTTCACATCGACAAAAGTGAAACCCGCTTGCCAGGCAAGACGTGCTGCTTGGATGAAGTCTTCGATGATCTGGCTGATTTCGTCGTCAGTCAGCGTCGGGTGATCTGCGGCGATGCCAAACTTTTGATCGAGAATGGGGTGATGGTAGAGAATCTGCGGTTCGAGCGGGCCGATTGGGCGGGCAAAACGTCCGGAGTGGGTCAGTTGCAGGCCGACCAGCAAATCGTCGATCTGGCCAAAAGATTCCTTGTGGGCATGCAACAGTTCCGCGTGCAGTCTTTTCAGACCGTCAAGAGTTTGGGGCAAAGCCCTGTCTCTTA
>JAADYZ010000302.1 GCA_010092775.1 Chloroflexota bacterium | reverse complement strand
CCTTCATTCCATCGATTGAAAAGGGAATTCAGCAAGTGTTGGAGACCGGTGCAATCGCCGGGTACCCGGTAGTTGACATCAAGGCGGTCGTCTATGATGGCAAGGAGCATCCGGTCGACTCCAAAGACATCGCCTTTCAGATTGCTGGACGAGAGGTGTTCAAAGAAGCCATGCGAGCAGCCGGTCCGGCCCTGCTGGAACCTGTCATGACATTGAGGATTACCGTACCAGAGACCAGCATGGGAGATGTAATTGGTGACATCACGACGCGGCGTGGCCACATTCAAGGCACCGATTCAATCGCGGGCAAAGCCATCATCACGGCGTCCGTGCCGCTTTCTGAGGTGCAGCGCTATAGCAACGAACTTCGCTCGATGACGCAAGGCCGAGGTGTCTTCACGGTTGAATTCTCACACTACGACACGGTGCCGTCGCACATTGCTGAAGGGATCATCGCCAAATCGCAAGAGGCGGAAAGCCAGTAAGGGTTATAAATCAAAACGGGCCCCAGTCACGATCCAGGGCCCGTTTTTGTTGGCGCTAGTTTAGCTGCCGCCGAAGAGCAGGCGCATGCGCAGCTTCAGCATACTACGAAGCATCTTCTGCTGCATGGTCGGCTGGCTGAGGTGGGTCAAGCCCTTCTCATAGAGGCCGATACCGACCATGCGGTTGCCCTGATTGAACTGGTGCAGCCCTTGGGCAATCAAGGTCTCACCGGCCAGGTCGTTCTCGCCGATCTCTTCAAAAATGGCCGCGGCATCGGTGTAGGTTTCAAAAGCCTTGTCGTGCTCTTCCATGGAAATATAGAGAGGGGCCAAGTTGCCGAGCGCTTGTGCTTCCCGGTTGCGGTCGCCAGCCTGTTGGAACGCCAAGCGTGACTTCTCCAGGGCTTCGGCTGCCTCTTTGGTGCGTCCCTCGACCCGATGAACCACCCCAATGTTGTTGAGCATCTCAGCGGCCCCGAGATGGTCGTCCGCCGACTCAAAGGCGGTGAGAGCCTGCTGAAACTTGCTCAGGGCTTCTGGTCGTGCACCCTCTTGGAAGAGGCGCAAGCCCTCCTCCTTTAGTGCTTCCGGATCACTCATAGTCTCTCCTCACGCGCTTAGAAGGTGATTTCTAGAATACTCTCTGCAATGGTCCGCAGTTGGTTGACTTCCATGTGGCTGAGGCGCATGGCGAGTTCAATATAAGAGCGGTTTGTCGGGTTGACGACAAAGGTGCGCAGGTCAGCGGGCAGCTCTGCGAAGCGATCGTATTCCTCCTGAAGCTGAATCCAATTGCCCACACGGCCTGAGCCGTCAATTAAGTCCTCAAGGCGGGCATTCACACCACGCACCAGCATTTCGAGCTCCGCAATGGGCGGCGAAGCAACCCCACTCTCGACGGCAGCAAGACCCTGCACCGGGAAACCTGTCCGCTCAGAGACCTCTTCCAGGGTTAGATTCGCGTACTCACGAAGCTGACGGAGCCGAACGCCGATCATACGGGTGCGCAGCATCAGCAGTTCCGGCAGGCGCTGCGCCAGGCTGCGCGGATCAGGCCGAGTCTCATCGAGCGTCTCGCCGCCCCAGAAGTGGCTGATAGGCACGTTGAAAGCATAGGACAACACTTCAAGTTGGGGCAAGGTTGGAGAAACCTGACCCAACTCGAAACGATAATAGTCTTCGGGAGTTAGTCCGAGCGTCCCAGCGGCCTGCTCATAGGTATAGCCGGCATGTTCACGGGCGTCTCTGAGCAGCACCCCCATGATACGATTCTTGATCTGTAGTAATTCGTGTAGGTTGTTGGGCATGAGATTTCGTCCTAAGCTGGGCACCGTGTTCTGAGGGCATTATAAGAAGGGCATGGTTGCCTGTCAACCACCCTCAGATTGGAGCGCGTAGTCCTGAGTTAAGGAAACCGTCGCGCCCGTATGATACCATGTTGGACGCCAGTCTGCTTCGCGCTAGAATCTCGGCGCTGCGGTCCACCACCATCGAAACGGAGAGATCATGCCAGAGCTTGCCCCACGAGTGCCCAAGGCACTCGCTGCCCATGTCCGAACTGCCGTTGAGGCCGCTCAACGCGCGGGCGATTTGCCCACGTTCGAGGTTCCCGAAATGAGCATCAGCCGTCCGAAGAACCCAGAGCATGGTGACTACGCCAGTAACGCCGCCCTGCAACTGCAAAACCCGGCTGACATGAAGGGCAAGAGTCGACAGATCGCCGAGATTATTGTTGAGCACCTGCCCGATATTGATTTCGTTTCCGAGGTTGATTTGGCTGGGCCAGGGTTCATCAACTTTCGACTGAAGACGGCTTGGCTGCAAACTCAAGTCGATGCCATTCTGGCGGCGGGCGATGCCTATCCGCACATGGTGGACTTCGACGGCAAGCGGGTACAGATCGAGTGTGTCAGCGCCAATCCCACCGGGCCGATTACCGTTGGGCGCATTCGGGGCGGCATCCTGGGGGATACGCTTGGCCGGGCGATGGAGCGGATGGGCTATGAGGTCAGTCGCGAATACTACTTCAACAATGCCGGACGTCAAATGATGCTGCTCGGTGAGAGCGTCAGGGCACGCTATCGAGAGCTGCTCGGTTTACAGACTGCCGACGACTTCCCGCCCGATGGTTATCAAGGCAACTATATTGTTGATCTCGCACAGGGCATGCGGGAGGCACACGGCGATGATCTGGCTGATGCGGGATGGACAGTATTCAAGGATTATGCAGAGGAGCAGGTTTCGGCAGCTCAGCGCGAATCGCTTAAGAAGATCGGAATCGTGTTTGACAATTACTTCAACGAGGCTGACTTGTATCTTGATAAGAGCGAGAGCGGGTGGCCCTCCGTATGGGACACCTTGGCAAAGCTAGACGCTAAAGGATTGACTTACAAAGCGCTGTTGCCTGAAAAAGACGAGGATATTGAAGAAGCCCCTGATGCCGAAGAACGTGAAGCTGCAGAGACAGGTGAAGCAACGTGGCTGCGCACGCGACAGATTGTGCCAGGCAAAAAGAAAGACGTGGCAGTTGTTCGCTCCAATGGGGAACCGACGTATCGCCTGCCAGATATTGCCTACCATGTGACCAAGATGGAGCGTGGCTTTGATGTGGCCGTCAATGTCCTGGGCACCGATCACATTGAGGAAGCGAAGGATGTGAGAGGGGCCCTCGCTGCGCTAGGCTATGACAGCGAGCGTTTGCAGCACATCATCCACCAGTTTGTGACCATCGTCGAGCAAGGCGAGGAAAAGAAACAGAGCACCCGCAAGGGTCAGTTCGTAGCACTGGACGATTTGATCGGGCAGATCGGTGAAAAGCTGATCGATGGCCCCACCCCGAAAGACATCATGGCAGCGGATGCGGTGCGCTACTTCGTGCTGAGCTACAGCCCGAACAGCACCATGCGCTTCGACATTGATCTGGCTGTGAAGCAATCCAATGAAAACCCCGTTTACTACATCCAAAACGCGCATGTGCGCTGTGCCAGCATCGCGCGGGAGGCAGAAGCGCGAGGGATTGAAGCCGATGGTAATGTGTCGATGCTGACCGAAGCGGCAGAGCTGGATTTGATCCGAAAGT
>JAADYZ010000301.1 GCA_010092775.1 Chloroflexota bacterium | reverse complement strand
GGACTTCGACCACGCGCTCCATGCGGACGGCGCGCGAGCCCTTGACCAACACGGTGTCGCCCGCCGTGATCAGTGCTTCGAGGTAGGCGGCCGCATCGTCAGCGTCGTCGAACTGCATCACCGCGTCGAGGCCGTTGTTGTGCGCTTCTTCGGCAATCCAACGGGCACGTTCACCGACGGTTACCAGCAGCTTGACCGCACTGGCCGCACGCTCACCGACCGCGCGGTGGCTCTCTTCCTCCAGCTCGCCCAGTTCGAGCATATCGCCCAGGACAGCGATAGGGTGGGTGCGCTCAATTGACGCCAGTAGATCGAGCGCGGCAATGGTCGATTGGGGGCTGGCGTTATAGGTGTCATCTAGGATGGTCGAGCCGTTTAGGCCCGTCTTTGGGATCAGCCGAACAGCAGATGGCTGCGTCTCGAGACCGCGAATGATCTCCTCGATGTCTAATCCCTCAACCAGGCCAACCGCCGTTGCCGCGAGGGCGGTGTAAACCTGATGGCGGCCCGGCAGCGGATAGTTGACGTGATAAGAGCGGCCATCGACGTACATCACAAAGCGGATGCCGTTCAACCCATAGACCTGCACGTCGGCACCAAAGAGATCAACGCCTGTGGACAGGCCATAGGTCATGATGTCGGCCAGGGTACGGCCTGGCATGTGCGCCATGATCAATTCGTCATCGCCGTTCAAGATGGCCTGCCCGCCATCCTGGGCGGAGGGCAGCGCTTCGATCAACTCGGACTTGGCGTCGATAATCGCTTCCATGCTGCCCGCCGACTCCAGGTGAACAGGGGCCAACAGCGTGACCACGCCGGTCTGGGGTGGCACGATGTCGCACAACAGCGCGATCTCGCCGGTGGTGTACATGCTCATCTCCAGCACGGCCCGCTGATGCTCACTGGTCAGCTTGAGCACGGTAAGCGGGATGCCGATCTCGTTATTGTAAGACTTCTCGGATTTCAGAATCTGGTAGCGTTGGCTCAGTACGGCCGCCACCGCTTCCTTGGTGGTCGTTTTGCCGACGCTGCCGGTGATCCCGATGATGCGGCGCCGCCCATTGCCATCTCGCAGCCACCCCCGTGACCACTGTCTGGCGGCGTCTTGCAGGGCACTCAAGACGTCATCGACCAGCAGCAAGACGGGCAGTTCGACATCCTCGTCAATCTCTTCGGGGATGTCCGTATCGCTGCGAATGTCGATCAGGGTGGCGTCTATATCAAGTTTGCGATCCACCAGCGCACCGATCGCACCTCGCTCGAAGGCATCCTCAACGTAATCGTGGCCGTCGGCGTTCTCGCCGGGCAGCGCCACGAAAAGCGCACCGGGCCGCAGCGCACGTGAGTCGATCACAACATCGCGGATGATGGTACTGCCAACTGCTGTATAGGGATGGGCGGGATCGCCGCTAATGAGTTCGATCAGCGTTTCTAAATCAAGTTCGGTCATAGGATCGTGTCTGTAGAACACAAGGGCACGGCAGCCCGTGCCTCAAGATCAAGGTTCGCTGATGATACCATACTTGGCGGGCGATCGGTTAGACGAGGTCGGGCGAATACAGAGAATGCCCTGGCCCGTTCTGCGGGCATCAAACCCTCTACCATCATAGGTTACTAGTACCATTTGGAGTGACCGTAAGTAAAATAGTATATTTGAAGATAGAACTTAATCTATGTACCACCTAACTGTAGATATCTTCCTGAAAGGAGGCAAAGATGACCGGCTTAATCATTGCTCTAGTCTTCGCTGTAACTCTATTGATCGTGGCGATTATTGGTGTTGCTGTGCTTGCATTCTTGTTGCTCCGACAGAACAGGCAACTCAAACGCTACCAAGGGATTCGCGAAGTCGAAGCCGAGCGGCAGCGCATCCAAAAAGAAAACGTCTCCCTCTCAAGGGACAATGATAAGCTCAGAGGCCAGGGCATCAGGATTAGGGACGCCATTATTTCCCTCAGAGCTGAGAGGGCTGAATTGGAAGATGACCTACTTGTGCAGGACTATGGTCTTTATCGACCAAAGTATGACTTTGGTACGTCTTCAGAGTACAAAGCACGGCTGGACACAATTCGACAGCAACAGAAACAGATGATCAAGGACAAGCAGGCGATCATCTGGGACTTGCAGTGGGAAGTCCAAGGTAGCAAGTCAAAGGGCAAGACTATGATGGACCGATTGACCCGGCTGACGCTTAGGGCCTTCAATGGTGAGTGTGAATCACTGATTCTTGGAGTCAAGTATAACAACATCAACCGAATTAGGGAGCGCATCGAAAAGGCATATGAAGCCATCAACAAACTCAATGCGTCTCAGAAATGCAGGATTAATCAGCACTATCTTGGGCTGAAGATCCAAGAACTCCGCCTCGTACACGAGTATCAGGAAAAGCTACAAGCTGAAAAGGAGGAACAACGTCAGATTCGGGAGCAGATGAGAGAAGAACAGCGTGCACAAAAGGAACTCGAAGCGGCTCAGCGTGAGGCGGAGGCGGAGGAAGACCGCTATCAGAAAGCCCTGGAACGAGCGCGAAAAGAAGTGGATCAAGCCACAGGCGAAAAACAAGCTGAACTCCTGAGCGAAATTCAGCGTCTGGAACAAGCACTCCAAGAAGCCCATGAGAATAAGGAACGAGCTATAGCACGGGCTCAGATGACTCGTTCTGGACATGTCTATGTTATTTCCAATATTGGCTCATTTGGAGAGGACGTTTACAAGATTGGCTTGACTCGCAGACTGGACCCACTCGATCGAGTAAAGGAACTTGGCGATGCATCGGTTCCCTTCCCATTTGACGTACATGCGATAATCTATTCTGAAGACGCGCCATCGCTCGAGAGTCATCTTCACAGGACATTTGACGCTAGACGAGTAAACCTGGTCAATCAACGCAAGGAGTTCTTCAGAGTCAGCCTAGATGAGATCGCACAG
>JAADYZ010000300.1 GCA_010092775.1 Chloroflexota bacterium | reverse complement strand
GGCTGAACCATCAATCGGCCCCGCCGGAGAGCTCCCCGGCCTGGTAGCGCTGAACAGCATCGCGCGATGCGCGTGCCATCAGCCCCGCCTGTTCGATCAGGTCCATCGTCTCCAGATCGATTTGACGCTTGAGTTCGGTCATGAATGGGTCAAACAAAACCGCCTGGTGGCGGCGGTTGTCAAAGTCAGTCTGATAGAGAAAGTCGTTCGCATCCCAGCTTTCAACACCGGCGATGTTGTGCTGGATGAACGCCTCGGCCTTGTCGATGGCATAGGCCAGCCGCGCTTCGGGTGTCTTACGCTCCTCAAATTCGTGGGCAAGCGCCAGAATCTCCTTGCGCAGGCCAGGCGAGAGCGGCTTGACCATCTTGCGCAAGGCGGCCTCCTCCTCGATCTGGTGGTGACCATTGTTACCCTTAAAGAATGCCGGAATGTCGCCGGTCAGCACTTCGGGTAGATCGTGGACGACCAGCATCTTCAGAACGCGCAAGCGATCTACTTCTACCTCGATACTGTCGAAGACCAGCATGGCCATCAGGCAAAGCATCCAACTGTGTTCAGCGACACTCTCTACCCGACCGCTGCTGGTATAAGAATGCCGCAGCACCGACTTCAAGCCCTCCGCCAGCCGCATAAACTCAATCAGCGAGCGGGCATCCAGTGAGTGGCTCATGGCGTTACCCCTTCTAACTCATCCATCAGGACGCTTCAAAAACAGCACAGCACGCTCAACTTCACAGACGATCTGGCCGTTTTGATTCTTGCCAATATGCTTCAGTGTAACAATACCTGCGTTTGGGCGCGAGTTTGAGGGCCGTTTTGTCAGGACTTCTGTCTGTACGTAGACTGTATCTCCGTGAAAGAGCGGCTTCGGGTGACTGACACGTTGGTAGCCGAGGTTGGCTACAATCGTCCCTTCGGTCAGTTCAGGCACGCTAATGCCAATCACGATGCCAAGCGTCAGCAATCCATTGACGATCCGCTGGCCGAACTCGGTTTGAGCGGCGAAGTCCTCATTGATATGGAGCGGCTGGGTATTGAGCGTGAGAGACGAGAAGAGCACATTGTCCATCTCGGTGATGGTGCGCCCCAAGCTGTGATCGATTATCTGTCCCGGTTCAAGGTCTTCGTAGTAGCGTCCGGCCATGCTCACTCCACTCGGATTACATCGCTAGCGCCCCGGCGAAGGCGGTCTGTGATGGCAAAACCCAGATCGTTTTCGCCGAAGCTGCGGGTCAGAATCAGGTCTACACCAAGGCTGTCCAGCTGGCGCAGGCCATCGAAGAGACTGACAGCCGCCATCCCTAGTTTGCCTCGCTGCCCCAAGTCGAAGCGGTCAGCCGCTAGCTCCGTCAGGTCGGCCAAGTCGTCGGAACACAAGAGCAGGCCGACCCGCCGACCTTCGGCCTGCTCCTGGTGGAACCGCTCACGCAGATAATTCAGGACGGCGTGGCGAGGTCCCTCCAGCAGGATGAGCTTGGCCTGGGGTGCGTAATGCTTCCCCTGCAAGCCAGGGGATGGCGCTGCATCTTCCGAGCCTGGTGCGGCGGGCCAGGTGCCCTGTAGCTGTGGCAGAACAGAACGAAGGCGTTCGAGCGGCAGCGCGCCCGGTCTCAACAAGCGCGGCTTCGGCGTTGTCATGTCGATCACCGTCGACTCCAGGCCCAAGATGGCTGGCCCGCCATCAATGACGTATTCAATGCGCCCCGCCAGATCGTCCAGCACATGTTCGGCTTTGGTTGCACTCGGGCGGGTAGATCGATTTGCGCTGGGTGCCCCAATTGGCACACCTGCCGCGTGGATGAGGGCCTGAGCGACCCGATGTTCGGGCACACGTACAGCAATCGTATCGAGGCCAGCCGTGAGATTACTGGGGAGCTGGGGCTGCTTCGGCAGAACAAGCGTCAAAGGACCTGGCCAGAAGCGAGAAACCAGGGCCTGTACACTCGCATCAAACCCGACCGCTACCTGTCCGAGCTGTTTAGCCTGGGCCAAGTGTACAATCACGGGGTTGGTCGCAGGCCGCCCTTTTACCTCAAAGATGCGTTCGATGGCCTCCGGATCCAGAGCGTTGGCACCTAGCCCATAGACGGTCTCGGTTGGAAAGGCGACCAGTTGGCCTGACCGCAGAGCCTGAGCGGCCAAGGCGATGAGCCGACGGTCCGGCTCGCCGGGATCAACCCGGAGGACGTGCGTCTCCATGCGAGGTCGATGCTCAACTTTCGATGCATTTTATAGGATAACATTAATCAATATCTAATAAAAGATGCCGGTCATTATACAGCTTGCTGTAACAGATACCAAGTTTTCGATCCCAGCAGCGAGGGCCATCCTAAGGTGTGGTAAGAGGCAGCAGTATTTCCTCGATGTCGCGCAGCGATTCGCAGTGCACCAGCCGATTACGAGTTTCGCGACTGCCGGGGGGATCAAGCTGGTAGTGGGCCAGTCGCCCACGCATTTGCAGCACCGTCTGATACTCGGTGAGCAGCGTGCCTTCCAGGGTGAGTTGGGCATGGCGCAGAGCAATCGCGGCGCGCTGGTGTAACGGAGGGTCCGGCAGCGGCTCGCCTGTGCGCAGCTCATGCTCGATCTGGTTGAAAATCCAGGGCTTGCCAAGCGCAGCTCGCCCAATCATCACCGCATCGCAAGCCGTCTCTTCGAACATCCGGCGGGCGTCTGCTGCATTGAACACGTCGCCGTTGCCGATCACCGGAATGGAGACCGCTGCTTTGACTTCGCGGATGATGGCCCAGTCTGCTTGCCCTTTGAAGCCTTGCTGTGCGGTGCGCGCATGCACGGCAACCGCCTGCACACCACTCTGTTCGGCAGCGCGAGCGAAGGGAAGCGCGGTACGCTCGTGATCATCCCAGCCGGTACGCACCTTGACCGTGACCGGGACATCGACCGCAGCAACCACAGCATCGACGACGGCGCTTGCGGTACAAGCGTCGCGCAGCAGTGCCGCACCGGCCCCCTTCTTGGCTACTTTGGGTACCCAGCAGCCCATGTTAATATCGACAATCGCCGCGCCCTCATCAACCACCATCCGGGCGGCGTCGGCCATCACAGTCGGATCGCTGCCGAAAATCTGGACGGCGAAGGGGAACTCGCTCGGGTCCCAGTTGAAGCGGCGGCGAGTCGCGCGATGATGTGGATTGCGCAGCATCAACTCGCTGCTGAGGAACTCTGTCGCCACCAGGCCGCAGCCGCCTAACTCCCGGCAGAGCAGGCGAAAGGGGTAGTTGCTGTGGCCCGACATGGGCGCGAGCGTCAGAGGAGTCTCGACGGCGATCTCGCGTATAGAGAAGGGCTGTAGGATCGTTTCGTCAGATGCTAAGCTTGTCAAAGCCATAGGCGTCGTCTTCGTCTTCCAATAGGGTTGCCAATTCTTGATTCGCCCAAGCTTGCCCGCGCTGATAGTCTTCCTGGCTAACGCCGTAAAACTCAGCCAGCGAAGCGGGATCGGATGGACTGAAGCCCTTTTTGCGGGCCAAGGCCAGATCGCCTTGCAGGTTCATCCGGCCATTGTACAAGGTACCATCCGGCATGATGGCTTGCCAGAGTTTGAAGGCACGCGCCAACTGGCCGTCTTGCACTTTGGCCCCTGTCAGGTTGGCTTTGACCAAATCTGCGCGAATGAAGACGGCGTTGGTCAGGTCCGTATCCCGCAGATCGGCTTCATACAGGTTGGCGGTCATCCAGTTCGAGCCGCGCAGTTCGCGCCCGCGAATGCTGCCGTCGCTTAGATGGCCTAACACCCGCAGCTCCTCAATCGCCGGGATGGCCGTATCTTTGAAGCGGCTGTGCATCCGGCGGATTAACTCCTCGCGGGTTTGGGTGCGTTCGCGTTGGCGATCCAGGTTATCCAGAATGAGGACGGTGAAGGTGATGCCAACCGCCTCAGGCAGCAGATCAATGAAGAAGCCCTGGATTGAGTCGGCATTGAGGACGCCAAACAGCGGCCAGAGCAAAATGCCAACCGTCACCCCGACCAAAGCATAAATCCAGCGGTCACCGCGAAACAAAACCCGGCGTTGGCGCTGTGCATCCCCTCGTTTTCGATTGCGTGCCATTGATGGTCGCCTCCTTGAGGTCAACAGATACCCGCCCACCCAGGCGGTGTGATCAGGCTGTTGATACTCCAGTGCTAGCGGAAAGTCAAGTTGATCTGGATGGACAGAGGTTCTTCGGTATAATGGCGGCATGACCAGCCAACTCCAAACCCCCTCCAGCATGGCCACAGCGCCTGAGCGCAGTCTGCTCGAACGCTGGCAGGTCCTGCGCGATAAACTCCGCTGGACGCGTTCCAGCTCGATCTTAATGGGCGGGTTCATCTTGATCCTGTTCCTCATTGGCTACTTCTGGTGGCCGCTGCTAGACGCCTATCTGCGCTATTTCCAGGTGTTGGATGAGTGGTGGCGCTACATCGATTGGCTGCTAATCGGGATATTCCTGTTCATGTCCGTCATGCTGATGGCCGGGGCCGACCTAAAGGTTGATGCCTGGATTATCTTTGTCGGATTCGGTGGCGGGCTGGTCATCGAGAGTTGGGGCACCCAGACCGAACTGTGGACTTACTATACAATGGAGCGCCCACCGCTTTGGATCATTCCTGCCTGGCCCATTGCCAGCCTTTCGATTGATCGGATGGTGCGGGTGCTGGACCATATGACCGGCCAGAAGCAGCGCGCTCCGTTTGAGGTGCTCTACTGGCTCATCTTCCCGGCCTTTTTCGCGCTAATGCTGATCTTTGTCTGGCCGACCGTCGACCAGTCGATGACGATCATGGCGTTGTTCATGGTAGCGGCCTTCATCCTGACCCCAACCGACCATCGAATGGCGGTGCTCACCTTTGTGGCGGGCATCGGACTTGGCTACTTCTTGGAATTGTGGGGGACGACGCGCCTGTGCTGGACCTACTATACAGGTGAGCAGCCCCCCTTCTTCGCAGTGATGGCGCATGGCATGGCGGCGGTCGCCTTCTGGCGAACTGTCCTACTGGTTAAGTTGGCGACATCTCTCAGTGTGGAGCGGGTACCGCTGCTGCGCGGCCTATTTGGCAGCTCCGCTTAGAACAAGGGTTTCTTGTGAACGTATACCATCCCGATGGCAGCTTTGCTGGCACCCTGACCACAATGGGTGTCTCGCGCCGCGTTGACCCTGGCCAGATCGAAGTTGCTGTGGATAACGTCGTTGACGGCAGCGACAACCCATTACAAGCCCTGACCGGCCGTCAGCACTATTTGATGTCTGAGCGTGACCGAGGCTTCGATTTCGAAGGGCCTGACTTGATCGGCACCAGTCGATTCTCCGAGGGCAACCTGCGCGAGAGCATCTTAATTCATCAGACCCACGTCTGGCAGCCACGCTTAGGGCTTACCCAGCGCTGCGAATACGTCGCCTTCCCTGGCGCAGGGACTGTTGGCTACAGCGAATGGCAGATCGCAGGCCAACCAATCGCCTACAGCACTGAAGCAGGCCGTGACGGCGGCCCTGGCTGGGGTGGCTCTGTAGCAGAGCATTGGACAGGATCGGTACAGCGGCTCGCCCCAAGCGGTGAGCAGGTGGCTAAATTCAGCCTGACCCGCGAGTACAGTGGTTTGAGCTACGTCGATTGGCAGGACGACACGCGGCTGCTGCACATCGAACTGGAAACCTGGGCCCCCACGCTGCTGGTCTCTGGCACGACCAGCGGAACGGGCCGCGCAATTGGGCCCATACTGATTGTTGAAGCCTTTCTCAACCCCAGCACTACCCTGCAGATGACCGAGGTGCTGGACACGGAAGCGGAGCGACTCGTCAGCATCCGGCGATGGTCTGAGCGCCAAAGGCTGGTTAGCATTGATCTGGCTGTCCTCAGCCCGCAGTAGATGAGCGAGACCCATGGCACAAACATTCGTGATTACGGGCAGTACACGCGGTATCGGCAAAGGTATGGCTTTGGCGGCGCTGGAGCGCGGTCACAATGTCGTCATCAACGGGCGTGGCGAGGACAGCGTCGCAGCGGCGGTGGCGGAATTGGTCGAGCGCTGCGGCCCGGACCATGTGGCAGGCCAGGCCGCTGATATCAGCGAACATGCAGCCGTAGAACGGCTGTGGCGTTGCGCAGTCGAGCGCTTCGGTCGGGTGGACTACTGGATTAACAATGCCGCAGTCAGCTACCCAGCAGAGACGATCTGGGCACAGGCACCCGCGCAGCTCAGCGCGACAATCGACATTAATCTGCGGGGGTTGTTATTCGGCTCGACAGTGGCCGTTCGCAAAATGCTGGATCAGGGCGGTGGCCGCATCTACAACATGGAGGGCATGGGGAGTGATGGCACCCAAGTGCCGCGCACCGCTGTCTACGGCACAACCAAGTATGGCATCCGGTATCTGACGTCAGCGCTGATCCGAGAGACTGCGGATACGCCGGTGCGCGTCGGGACCTTGCGGCCCGGAATGGTCACAACCGAAATGCTCGCGCTTTCTTTAGAAGCCGCTCCGCCTGACCGAGTTGAACGCACCAAGCGCATCTTCAATGTGCTGGCAGACCGGGTAGACACCGTTGCGCCGTGGTTGATTGATCAGATTCTGCAGGATGATGGGCACGGGTCGGTTATCAACTGGATGCCTACTCACAAAGTACTGTGGCGCTTTCTATCGTCCCCATTCGTAAAACGCAACCTAATCGATTGAGCGACCCAATGCAGATCGATGAACAGACTTTCAAGAATGCAATGGCTCAACTCGCCGCTGGGGTGACCATTGTCACCACATTGCATGACGGCACACGCTTTGGGCTGACCGCGACATCAACGACGAGCGTCAGCATAGAGCCCCCTCAGGTGCTCGTCAGCGTTGCGACCCGCCTGGATTCGCACCGCGCCATCGCTGAGAGCGGCGTATTTGCGGTGAATATTCTGGGGGCAGAACAACTCGAAGAGGCTAAGGTTTTCGCAGGGATGCGTCAGGAAATCGAGGATCGATTCGAGCCCTTCGAGCACTATACAGCCGCGACTGGGTCACCCATCCTGGCGAATGTCCTGGTGTGGCTCGACTGTGAGGTGAGCCACGCCTACGATGGTGAAGATCATACGATCTACGTGGGTCGGATCGTAGACGGCGAAGTCAAGCGACCCGGGCAGCCGTTGCTCTATTATGGGCGGCGCTGGGGTCGTGTCGCAACACTGCCTCCCAGCCGGGTGCAACTGATCGAGGGATCAGTCTTAACCCTGTCGGATGCCACTGTGGAGCAGCGCGTGAAGTGGGTGGAAGACCTGGCCGAAGCGGGTGTCAACCGTTTTCGTGCCCCCGCATTCAGCGATATGATGGATCGACAGCAGGCTATGTTGGACGCCCTACCGCTGATTGAAGGCATAGACTATGCCCTGGCCGTTGATGACGTAGCAGCGATCGATGCCGCAGCAGAGTTTGGTGCCACAATCGTCGAGATTGCACCGTCTGCGCCGGACCAGGTTGGGTTGGCGGCACAGGCAAAGGCACTCGGGATGCGCGTCAACGGGCAAATCATCCCGTCCCCAAACAGCAGCCTGGAAGACCTGAAGAACAAAATGGATCGGCTGTTGGAGGCACAGGTTGATGAAATCACCGTGAGCGACCTGGGGGGCAGCATCACGCCTGCCTGGCTCCGTCGATACCTATCGGTGTTGACTTCATGGGCTGGCCCAAGTCCGATCATCCTTCAACTGGATGATCGCTTTGGCCTGGGCCTAGCCAATGTGCAAACCGCGCTCGAAGAGGATGTCAGGGCCTTTGTCACGACCGTCGGCGGGCTGGCAAATCGCCCCGCGCTGGAAGACAGCGCCTATCTCATGAACCAATCGGGGGTCGTCACCGGGATCGAGATTGGAGAGGTGTGCGGTATTGCCCGGCAGATGAGCTACGCTCTTCAACGGCAGATGCCAGGGCGGCTCCACAAGCAGATGTAGATCAAACCACCTGTTCAAACCCCTCTTCAGGCCTCAATTGGATTCGCTATAATCTCCTCAGCAAACACAACCCCGACCCCAGAGGAGATCCCCACATGACGAGCCACCCTAGCCCAGAGACGCTGGAAAAGATTCATCAGGCGCGAACCGTCAACGGCCGACCACCAGAAGACCGCCTGATCGACCTGCCTCACTTCGGAGATCTACTCGACCGACGGGCGGCAGAATACGCTCACAAGACTTTTTTGATCCACTATGACGAGGCCGGAAACCGCGAGGAAGTCAGCTACTCGGAGCTGAATCGAGCGGTCAACAAAAGCGCAAACTACCTTAGCAAGGAACTGGGCGTCGGACGTGGCGATCGCGTGGCAACGATCGGTTACAATCACAGCGATCTCGTCATCATCAGCTTTGCCTGTTGGAAGCTGGGTGCGGTGGTTGCCCCACAGAACATCGCTGAGGACGATCAGCGAATCAATTTCATTTTGCGGAACAGTCAATCGGTCGTCTTGCTAGTGCGCTTTGACTACCTGGCGCGGGCGGCACAGATTGTGGCAGGTGAGGACGAACACCTCGAACCCGTCGACAACGTTCGCCAGATTGTGCAGGTTGGTGGCGACCCGTCTGCGGCTTATCCCCATTTTCAGACAGAGATCGAAAAGCAGCGGGATGCCTGGGAAGCGCCTGAGCAGGTTAGGCTGGATGACGAAGCGCTGCTCGTTTACACCAGCGGAACCACCGGCGCGCCAAAGGGCGTCGTGCTGATGCAGTACAACATGCTGGTCGACGCACTGGGCATTGCGGAATGGCATGGCATAACGGCGGACCAGCGCATGATGTGTGTGCTGCCCATTCATCACGTTAACGGCATTATTGTCACGCTGGTGACCCCGCTGTTGGTCGGGGGCAGCACGGTGCTGAACTTCCGCTACTCGTCGTCGCATTTTTGGGAGCGGATCGCCAAGGAGCAGGTCCAGATCGTGAGCGTGGTCCCCACGCTGCTGCAATTCAGCCTGGAATACGCCGACAAAGCCGCGGCGGAAGGGCGCAGTATCTGGGGTGAGGGCGTCAGCGCGGAAGACTTGGGCGCCTTCCGGCATTTCATCTGTGGAGCAGGCACGCTGGCGGTTGGATTGGCAACCACCTTTGAGGAACGCTTCAAGATGAAGATCGTGCACGGCTATGGATTGAGCGAGTCGACCTGCTATTCCTGCTTCTTGCCGCCCGACCTCGACTGGGAGACACATCGCGAGTGGATGAGTGCGCACAACTACCCCTCGATTGGCGTGCCGATCCACCCCAATGAGATGGCCATCTTCGACGCCACCGGCAGCGGAACCCAACTTGGCCCCGGGGAACGCGGTGAAATCTGCATCCGTGGGCATAACATCATGAAGTACTATTTCCTGCGGCCCGATGTAAATGATGAGACCTTCAAGTTTGGCTGGTTCCGCTCTGGCGATGAGGGCTTCTACCTGACGGATGATCAAGACAGGCCCTTCTTCTTCATCACCGGTCGCATCAAAGAACTCATCAACCGGGGCGGCGTGAAGTTCTCACCCTTTGACATTGAAGAAGTACTGTTAGAGATCCCCGGCATCCATACTGGCCTGGCGATCGGCTTTGAGAATGACAGCTACGGCGAGGAAGTCGGCGCATACGTGGTGTTGGAGGAGGGAGTCGAGGTCAAACCCGAGGAGATTCTGGCCTACTGCCGCGAGCGCATGACCTTCGAGAAGAGCCCCAAAGTAGTCGTATTCGGTACAGACATCCCGGTGACTTCAACGGGGAAGTACCAGCGGCTCAAGCTGCGCGACCGCTTTGCAGAACACAAGAGCGTTCAGTTTCGACCGGAGGGTTAGCTTTAGTCAATGGGGTGCTGCTCGGCGGCTTCAGCCAGCGCATTGAGCAAGCGGACCAGGGAGGCCAGTTCCTCAGCACTGGTCACCCAGCCGCGATGACGATAGCGCAATTGATCGCCATTAATCGATAAGCGCGCCGGATGTTCGAGGCTGTAGGTGGGTCCAAAGCCCTGCATGAGGTAGGACTGCAAGTCGGGCTGGGCACGCAGCAGCCGATTGACCCGCGACACTGGCCCGCCTGAAAGATGGTAGGCTGCATCGAAGTCGGGGTCACCAGTCATAACGCGCTCATGTCGGCGTGGCCGCGGCAGCGGAAGGCGATCCGCCACGAGAGCCAGGCTGACCTCGCTGGCCCGCTTCAAGTTAATGCGGACTTCCGTCCACTCGGCGCTGCGCCCCAGGCGTGATCCTCGCAGTGTGATCGAACGCCCGTCAAATTCGCCCTCCAGGCGGCGGGCCAGATGGGGTAGCAGCGCATGGTAGTGCAGCCCAGATTGTTCAGCGTAGTGCTGCCAGGCCTCGACTGTTTGCCCGATGTAACCGGACCACCGGGCCATCACTGACATGGCAAAATAGCCGATCGGCAGCAGGAACAGAGCCAGCAGCAGAGCGATAAGAAGTAGGCGCAGCACCGGTCAACCTCGTGCGATGTGAAGGGCGAATTGGGTCAGCAGGCTGATCAGTTGGCGCAAGTCGTCTTCTGACTCGATGGTGCCGCGCTGCCGGTAGGTCAACAGAGAATTGCGCAATCCAAGGCTGACCTGCCGGTAGCGGATCGTCGCATGTAGTAACCAGCTTCGCAGGTCGGAATTCTGGCGCAGCAGCGCGGCACCAAGGTTTTCGGGGACACTACGGACAATAAACTGCTGATCCAAGGCTGTGTCGCCGCTACTGGGAAGGTCATCACCGGGCAGCAGGCGGCGCAGCAGTGCCGACGAACTGGCCAGAACCTGCAATCGATGATCGCTGTGAGGTTGGACCACGACACTGATCTCCACCCACTCGCTGCCAAAGCCCGGTTTCTGGCCCACGATGGTGATGGGCAGGCCGCTCACACTGCCCTGCAACCTGCGTGACCAGCGCGGTCGCTTGCCAGCAAAGCGTAAATGGTGAGCCTGGGCTACAGCTTGCCAAACCTTGACCAGCTCACCGTTGCGTTCGTACCAGCGCCGGTAGCTGATCACGCCGATGATCAGCATCGGCACCCCGACAATCACGGTAATGATCCCGCTCAAGCCCATCGAGACTCCTGTTCTCCTGCCGAATGTACTTGGATCGTGTCGATCAGTATGCGAGATTGAGGCCCCGCTGTCAACTGCTTGTGCTATACTAGGGACACAGTTTTCGATGATCAACGCTCTCTCGAACGGTCGTTCGCGCTCATCTCACACGATCCACTTGAAAGGATTGGTTTTCGATGTCGTCTACTCCTGATGTCATCATCGTCGGCGCTGGCCTTGCCGGTCTGTCCTGCGCGCGGGTATTGCACCAGGAAGGGATCTCCATGCTTGTTCTGGAGGCCTCTGATGACATTGGCGGGCGTGTGCGCACCGATGTTGTGGATGGTTTCACGCTGGATCGCGGTTTTCAAGTCTTTTTGACGGCTTACCCTGAGGCCAAACGGGTGTTGGACTATGACCAGCTCGATCTGAGGGCCTTCTATCCTGGGGCGGTGGTGCGCTATGGTGGACGCTTCATCCCGGTAGCTGACCCAGGCCGTGACCTGTTCCGGGCTGCACAAGCCGCCTTTGCCCCAATCGGGCGCCTACAAGACAAGCTGCGCGTGCGCAGCCTGCAAGCCGAAGTCACCCAGGGCGACCTCGACGTGATCTTTGCGCGTCCTGCCAAAACCACCCAGCAATACCTCGAAGATTTT
>JAADYZ010000299.1 GCA_010092775.1 Chloroflexota bacterium | reverse complement strand
GCAGCCAAACCAGGAAGCTCTTTGCCCTCTAGCATTTCGAGGCTGGCACCACCACCTGTGCTTACATGGGTGACCTTGTCAGCGAGGCCAGCTTTCTGGATTGCAGAGGCCGAATCGCCGCCACCGATGATGCCTGTTGCACCAGCTTGTGAGCGTGCGGCAACCGCTTCAGCGACAGCGAAGGTCGCCTTGGCGAAAGGCTCCATCTCAAACACGCCCATCGGCCCATTCCACACAATCGTCTCGGCATCGCTCAGGTGACCTTCGAACAGCTTAACAGTCTCTGGTCCAACATCAAGGATGCGCCAACCTGCCTCAACGCCGTCAGCAACGTTGATGGTCTTGGTGCTGGCATCGGCTTCCATCGCATCCGCAACGACAGCATCAACCGGGAGGATCAGCTTGTCGCTGCTTTTGTCGAGCAGGCCCTTCGCCGTTTCAATCGCGTCGTCCTCGACCAAAGAGTCCCCCATCTCCAAGCCTTGCGCCTTGAAGAAGGTATTGGCCATACCGCCGCCAATCAGAACCTTGTCGGCCTTGCTCAGCAGATTCTCAATGACGCTAATCTTATCGGAGACCTTAGCCCCACCGAGGATCGCCACAAACGGGCGCGCCGGATTGGCAATGGCGTTATCAAGAAACTCGATTTCCTTCTCCATCAGCAGGCCAGCAACGGCGGCCAGATGTTGAGTCACGCCCTCGGTGCTGGCGTGCGCGCGGTGGGCCGAACCAAAGGCATCGTTCACATAGATGTCGCCCAATTTGGCAAGTTGCGCGGCGAATTCGGGATCATTCTTGCGCTCAGGACCATGATAGCGGGTGTTCTCCAGGATTAGAACGCCGCCAGCGGGTAGTTCTTCGACGGCTTTTTCGGCCACGTCACCCACACAGTCTTCCGCAAAGTGGACATCCATCCCCAGCTTCTCGGCCAGAACGGCTACGGTTGGCTTCAAAGACATATCGGGTTTGCGCTCGCCCTTCGGACGGCCCAGATGGGACATCAGAATAACGGCCTTAGGCTTCTGTTCAAGGATCGCCTGGATCGTTGGCACTGCGGCAGTAATACGCGTATCATCGGTTACCGTTTCGCCGTCCAACGGCACGTTGAAATCGACCCGAACGAGGACACGCTGCCCCGACAGATCAACGTCACGAATGGTCTTCTTGTTCATCGTTCCTCCCTTGACGAAGAAAAAGAGCGGCCCAATTGAGCCGCTCACATGCTTGACTTGTGTTTAGAGGCGCTCGCCCATGTACTTGGCCAGATCGACCGTACGAACCGAGTAGCCCCACTCGTTGTCGTACCAGGTCACCACCTTGATCATGTTGTCTTCCATCACGTTCGTGAATTCGGCATCAACGATGCTGGAGAAGGAACTACCGCGCAAGTCGTTACTCACCAGCGGCTCCTCGGACAGGGCTAGGATACCCTTCATGCGCCCTTCAGCGGCCTGACGGAAGCACTCCAGAACCTCTTCGCGGGTGGTAGACTTCTCAACGGTCGCAACGAAGTCTACGATGGAAACGGTCGGGGTGGGAACGCGCAGTGCGTAGCCATCAAACTTGCCCTTCAGGTCAGGGATCACCAGGGCCAAAGCTTTGGCCGCGCCGGTAGTGGTTGGGATGATGTTCAGGGCGGCAGCACGCGCACGGCGTAGATCCTTATGCGGACCATCCAGGATGTTCTGGTTAGCGGTGTAAGCGTGGATGGTGGTCATCAGACCATGCTGAATGTTGAACTCATCATGGATGACCTTGGCAGCAGGAGCCAAACAGTTGGTGGTGCAGCTTGCATTGGAGACAATGTGATGATTCTCAGGTTCGTAGAGGTCTTCGTTGACTCCGAGCACCACTGTGAGGTCCTCTTGTTTTGCTGGGGCCGAGATGATCACCTTTTTGGCGCCCGCTTCCAGGTGCTTGGCTGCACCTTCACGCTTGGTGAACACACCTGTACTCTCGATGACAATATCGACACCCATGTCGCCCCAAGGAAGCGTGGCGGGGTCCTTCTCGGAGAGGGCCTTGATGTGGTCCCCATCGACCACCAGGCCATCATCGGCGGCTTCAACCGTACCCGGATAGGCACCATAGGTTGAGTCATACTTAAAGAGATGCGCCATAGTCTGCAAATTTCCCAGGTCG
Organism: Chloroflexota bacterium; assembly: GCA_010092775.1. GTDB lineage: Bacteria > Chloroflexota > Anaerolineae > Aggregatilineales > UBA3940 > TC-71. The sequence goes on along the minus strand of JAADYZ010000299.1, from coordinate 24,306 downwards.
TTAAATGCAACAACATCAAAATCATCGGCGTAGCTCTGACGAACGATCCGAAGGATCTGGCGGCCAATGCGGCCAAAGCCATTAATAGCGATCTTGGTTGCCATGCAAAGTCTCCTTTATGTGGTGTGTATTTCGTTCAAACGCTGTGTGTCGAATGCCCTTCGATTGACGGTGCAAACTCCGTCAGCCCCGACGAAGCGAGCAGATCGACGACTGCCCGCGTTAGTCGCTCTGAGTCATGCCGCCAGGGGCGGCGTGGATCGATCAATGGGGCGCTGTGTACACGCACACCCAGGATCGTCCCGTTGGTGCTGCTGTGGCGCACATAGTGGTAATTGGCGTTTTCTGGTAGCGGCGGAAACTCATCGTTGATTAACACGACGTCAAACACCCCGGCGCCAACGTGTTGATCGAACACTCGCACGTGGTCCGCCACAGAGAAGCCATCTGTCTCGCCTTTTTGCGTGGCCACGTTGCAAACGTATACCTTCAATGCCTTGGAGGCACGTAAAGCGTCTGCGATATCCTGCACCAGCACGTTGGGTAGGATGCTCGTGTACAGGCTACCCGGCCCCAACACGATCAGCTCAGCGGCTAAGATGGCCTTAACCGCCTCGGGATAGGCCCGAGCCTGGGCAGGGTCTAAGCTGAGTCGCTCGATCGTCCCGCCTGTTTTGGGAATGAGCGACTCGCCAACCACCCGCTCAACTTGATTGTCAGGGAGGCGCACGTCCGCGACCAATTGCAAATCGGCCAGCGTTGATGGCAGAACCCGCCCACTCACCGCCAGTACGCGACTGCTTTCGAGCAGCGCCTCTTCAAAACTGCCTGTGATTTCAGCCAGCGCGGTAATCAACAAGTTGCCGAAACTATGCCCCGACAATCCGCCGTTGCCAAAACGATATTGAAACAGCTGCGTGATCAAGGCTTCGTCGTTGGCCAATGCCGCGATGTTATTGCGGAAGTCGCCGGGAGGCAGCACCCCCATATCTTCACGCAGGCGGCCTGAACTCCCTCCGTCATCAGCGACCGTGATGATCGCGCTCAGTCGATTGGTGTAATGCTTGAGGCCTCGTAGCAAAGTTGGCAAGCCAGTCCCACCGCCGATGGCAACCATCAACGGGCCATCATCACTGGCCTCTGGAGTGTGCAGGCGATAGGCTACCAATTGCTCAATGACACTCTCGTCATCGGAAGCATAAGGCGCGAGGATCGAGCGATTCATCTGCACCAAGGCAATCGCAATGAGGGCAGTGCCACCGATAAAGGCCAGTACAACACGCAACCAAACCGGTGCATCGCCCAGAGATAAGACTGTGTAGGTCAGTTCCGCTTCAAGAGGGGGGAGGCGTCGATAGAGATCAAGGGCCAAGACGGCTAAACCTAAGCCCAGCAGAAAGGCACCGCCCATTAGCAGCACAATCCATCGCTTCACTTGGATGCCCGGTGTGAGCCATTTGAAGAGTGCAGGAGTTGGGTTGGTCCGCTTGGTCACGGAAGTTGTTGGCCTAATGAGTCAGGCTGGAATTCAATCGTGTCAACTATACACCATGTGCCATAGCGTGTCAAAGGACACAGGGCACCGATTAGGGTACGATTGAACACCGGAACCCTACGAGCGAGCAAAGGACTTTGCCAGAATGATAACACGAAAGTCAGGCATTCTCATTTTGATGCGGCACGGTCAATCGCAATGGAACCAGGAGAATCGCTTCACAGGTTGGGCAGACGTCCCATTGACCGTACAAGGGCAGAAGGAAGCTCAGCAGGCCGCTGAAAAACTGCGTGGCATGGTCTTGGATCGTGCCTTCACATCACCATTGGAACGCGCCCGCCGCACGCTGACGATTGTACTCGAGACTTTGGGCCAAAACGACATCCCTATACAGATTGAGGATGGGTTCAAAGCCCGAAACTATGGCGATCTCCAGGGGGAGAACAAAGACGAGATGCGCGTGAAACATGGTGCCGACCAAGTTCACTTGTGGCGGCGCAGTTACGATGTTCCCCCACCTGGTGGAGAGAGCTTACAGCAGGCACAGCAGCGAGTGCAGGCCGCATTTGACGAGCTGGTGCGCCCACGCTGGCACCAGGGCGAGAACATCTTAATCGTCTCTCATGGAAATGCCTTGCGCTCGCTGGCCATGCACTTGAAGGGCCTGTCACCAGATGAAGTCCGCCAGCTTGAAATCCCGACGGGGCAGTCTCTGATGTTCACCCTTGATCCAGACGGAAGCGCCAGCGATCAAGGTGTGCTATGAGGCAGGCGCGACGACTTCGCTCTCAGCGAGGTTACTGCGTCGCAGGCCGACAAATCCGATCAGTCCGACGACAATCGCTTGCAGCAACGCACCACCAAACATAAAGGCAAAGCTCGTCACCCAGAAGTTGATCGGATAGAGGCGGATGAGCGTATCCGAGTTGAGAAAGAGCCAGGAATCTCCTTCAAAGAACAGGGCATGGAACTGCGTAAACAACCAGCGGAATGAGGTCGCTGTGACAATCAAGCCCAGTACGATCAACACCACCGTCAGTATTCCGCCGGAAAGCAAGGACTGCCACAGCGCTGGTCGAGTAGTTGATTGCGCGGCCATTACCCCGATCATCACCAGCACAACCGCCAATAGGCTGAAGCCGAAAGTGGTCAGGTTGCGTGTCACCACTTTCACATCGACCATATGGCTCAGTTCGCGATCGTTAAACAATGGTGAGCCATCCGGGAAGGTTAGATCGCCCAGGAACTCAATCCCCTCGGCATTGAAGAGGTATTGCAAACCCATATTGCCATAGAGAATGCGTTCGTCCTGGGTGAATCCATACACATCTGGCGGAAAGTTCGGCTGATTGTACTGCCAGGTGACAAAGGTCTCGCTCATCAAGAGCCGCGCATTGATCAGCACGAGCAAGATGGGCAGCGCTGCCGCGATCACAAACTGCATCACGGTAATAACCGGACGTGGGATGGCAAAGGACGTCGTGCGAATGGGCTGTTCCGCTTGGGCGTCTGGTTGTGAGCTAGTGGTATCCATCAGGCAATTCCCTAATCTACGATCTACCAAGGCCAATAATGAGAATGAGTGCTACAACAAACTGCGCGGCGGGCATCCACGACAGCTTGATCAAGTTCGCTCGATTGACGAGCAGCATCCCGATGAGCGCCAGGGTCATCAGCAGCGCTGAAATCACCAGGAAGGTGAGGGTGGTCCCCAACCAGGGGATTAGCACCAGACTGGGCAAGAACGAGCCTAGGATGCTGCCCACCGTTGACACAGCATAAATCTGCCCGGAGAGCTGGCCAGCCGTATCGGTGCTTTCAATCAGGATGCGGATCACGAACGGAGAGACCATCGCCAGCAATGTGACGGGCGCAGCAAATAGAATAAGTGTCACAACAAACGAGGAGATGACCACCAATCCATCAGACGCCAGCAAAACCCGATTGGCCACATTCAGCACCGGACGCGCCAACAGCGGGATCAAGGCAACGAGTAAAGCACCCCAGCTAATCACTCGAAACAGCGTCTCTGGATAGGGAGAGCGATCAGCCCAGCGTCCACCGATCACATAGCCCACCGTCAGATAGACCAAGATCAGGCCAATGACGTTAGCCCAGATCAGATTGCTGGTCCCAAATACCGGGCCCAGCAGGCGCGAGGCGCTCAACTCAATCGCGAGCACCGACATCCCCGAGAGAAACACCACTACAAAGAGGTAGTGTGTTGGACGTTGGGATCGTTCGTTATCTTTGGGATCGTCTTGCGCAGGCACTGGGTTGGACAAACAGCCTCTCCTCACGGTCGCTGGATAGACAGTATAGCGCGAGTGAGGGATGCAAAACACGCTATAATGGAGGGGCTACCACCACAAAGAGCAAGCCATTTGCTGGTCAAGGATCGTCATGTCTGACGAAGATCGTCTGATTTCTGGCAACAAACAGCCAGACGAGAACGCCAAAAAGAGTGTCGATGCCGCGCTTCGCCCCCGCTCGCTGGATGACATTTATGGCCAGGAGCAACTGGTCGAGAACCTGCGCATCCTGATCGAAGCGGCCAAGTCGCGCAGCGAGGCGCTGGACCACATCTTGTTCTATGGCCCACCTGGGCTGGGTAAAACCTCACTCAGTCATGTCATGGCCTACGAGATGGGCGTGAACATTCGGGTAACAGCAGGGCCCGTCATCGAACGGGCGGGGGACCTTGCCGCAATCCTGACCAACCTACGCAAAGGCGATATCCTATTTATTGATGAGGTCCACCGTCTGGGCCGCGCCGTCGAGGAAGTGCTCTATCCAGCAATGGAAGACTACGCGCTCGACATCGTGGTGGGCAAAGGGCCATCAGCCCGAAACATCCGGTTGAAACTACCTCGCTTCACCGTGATCGGTGCGACCACTCGCCTAGCGCTGATGACCGCCCCCTTGCGGGCGCGCTTTGGTGCCGTGTTTCGCATGGACTTCTACGATATTGAAGCGCTGACCCACATTACCACGCGAGCGGCTGGCATGCTCACCGTGCCGATTGAAGAGGATGGCGCGATCGAAATTGCCCGCCGCGCACGCGGCACCCCGCGTGTGGCCCTGCGCTTGCTGCGCCGCGTGCGCGATTATGCGCAGGTACGCGCCGACGGCATAATTACGCAGGATGTGGCAGGCGAAGCGCTGGTACTGCTGGGCGTCGACGAATTGGGCTTGGATGAAATTGACCATCGTGTGTTAAAGACAATCATTGAGAATTTTGGTGGAGGTCCAGTCGGCTTGGAAACCATCGCCGCGTCCATCAGCGAAGAAGCGGACACCATTATGGACGTCTACGAGCCCTATCTGCTTCAGTTGGGCTTCTTAGAACGTACACCACGCGGGCGCACTGCTACTCATCGCGCCTATCAACATCTCGGCCTGGATGACCTGTATCGCGAGCAGCCCCGCCTCTTCTAGTTATGATGGACTTGAACACTGTTGGCCGCTGGTTGATTGGGATTGGGCTGGGGATTGCCCTGCTCGGTAGCGTGTTTCTCATCATCAGCCGCATGCCTGGCTTCAATCAACTAGGGAACCTGCCTGGTGATCTGCGCCTTCAGAGTCAAAACGGTCAATTGACCTGTGTTGTTCCAATCGTCAGTTCGATCGTATTGAGTGTCCTGGCAACGATCGTTCTGAATGTTGTTGTGAGGGTGATCAACCGACCATGAATCTGTCTGATTTTGACTATGAACTCCCGGCAGAGCAGATTGCTCAGCAGCCGATTGAGCCACGCGACGCTGCGCGCTTGATGGTCATCGACCGGCAGAGCGGCGCACTGACTCACCGATACTTTGGCGACATTGTCGAGTTCTTCAGCCCAGGGGATGTGCTGGTCTTCAACCAGACCCGTGTTATTCCAGCGCGCCTGCGCGGGACCAAAGTCCCTGGTGGGGGGCAGGCGGAGTTTTTGCTGCTGAAGCGGCGGACTGGTGAAGAGTGGGAAGGAATCATCGGCGGCAAGAACATCACCGAAGGGACCGAATTGAGTTTCTCTGCGAATGGTCTGAACATCGGAGCAACTGTCATTGAGGCAGGCGAACGCAATGAGCGCACCCTGCGCTTTGAGTCCTCACTGGACGGCCTCCTCGACAGTCTGGGTGAAGTTCCCTTGCCGCCCTACATCCATGAGCCGCTGAACGACCGCGAGCGCTACCAAACCGTCTACGCGCGCGACCCGGGGTCTGCTGCGGCGCCCACTGCCGGATTGCACTTCACAGCCGACCTGTTGATTGCACTGCGACGTCAGGGCGTTCAGTTTGCCTATTGCACGCTGCATATTGGCCTAGATACTTTCCAGCCTGTCACGGTCGAGGAGATTGAACATCACAACATGCACCGCGAGTGGACCGAACTGACCGCCGATAACGCCCGTATCATCAACGAGGCTAAACTGGCTGGCAAACAGATTGTGGCCGTCGGGACGACCAGTGTGCGCACCTTAGAGACAGCGGCTCTGCGCAGCGCGGGGGTTGATGACCCCTATCGTGCAGAGGGAGACATGTGTGCCTGGCGCCCAGTGATCGCGCTTGAGGAAGAGACAGACCTCTTCATCCGGCCTGGCTATCGTTTCCGGGTCGTTGATCGCATGATCACTAACTTCCATCTACCCAAATCAACGCTGCTAATGCTGGTCAGCGCCTTCGCCGGGCGCGACTTGATCATGCAGGCCTATGCCACCGCACGCGATGAAGGCTATCGCTTCTATTCTTTTGGCGATGCCACCTTGCTCTGTTAATGACTCAGGATTGAACTATGCATGTACTAATCACCGGCTCCAGCGGACAAATCGGGACGAATCTGGGCCTTAGCTTGCTTGAACGCGGCGTTCAGGTGACCGGGGTCGACATCCGCCCCAACACCTGGACAGATCGCATTCCAACGCTCATTCAAGACCTCAGCCTGTCGGTTGGTCATTTCCAAGGAGGTATAGGGGACCTAGCGTATCCGGATGACATCGATGTGGTCGTTCATCTAGCGGCCCATGCCAAAGTACACCAATTGGTGCAGCTTCCGCATATGGCGATGGAAAACGTCATGATGACCTTCAACGTGCTGGAATACTGCCGCCATCACAACCTACCCATCATCTACAGCAGTTCTCGCGAGGTCTATGGCGACATTCAACGCTACATCACAGAAGAATCCTATGCAGACTTTGCCTTCACTGAGAGTCCCTACTCTGCCAGCAAGATTTCGGGAGAAGCCTTCGTCTATTCCTACGCTCAATGCTACGATCTGCGCTATCTTGTCTTCCGCTTCAGCAATGTCTACGGTCGCTACGATAACGACATTGAACGCATGGAACGGGTGATTCCTAAGTTCATCCGCATGATTGCTAACGACGAGCAAATCACCGTGTATGGCGAAAAGAAGATTCTCGACTTCACCTACGTCGACGACTGCGTGGGTGGCATCATCAGCGGTATCGATCTGTTGGTTAGCGGTGAAGACGCCAACCACACCATCAACCTGGCCTATGGGCAGGGCAATAGTCTGATTACAATGGCGAATCACATCGCAGAGGCCCTGGGCAAAACAGCCAACATGGAGATTGAACCCTCACGCGTTGGTGAGGTCACACACTACGTGGCCAATATTGGCAAAGCTCGCAGCTTACTTGGGTATGACCCCAAGATGCCGCTCAAAGAGGGAATCGCCGCTGCCGTCGCGTGGTCGACTTCTTGGTGGGCGGCTCAGAGCGCAGCGGTTTCAGGCGGCTCTAAGCAGGAATGACGCTTCAGTTCAGCGCCCCCCAGTATTCCGAAGTCACCTGGCTGCATCAAGCCTTATGGCCAGACCTCTCTATTGACGACATCGCCGCCCGGCTGGACCGTTTGATCAAAGCACAGCGCAATCAGCGTGCCTGGGGGCTGGTCGCACGGATTGACCAGGAGATTGTCGGCTTCGGCCAATTGGCGCGGTGGACCAATGAGCAAACCGAAATCTGCGATCTGATTGTCGCCCCAGCCTGGCGCAGCCAGGGCATCGGCACTCAAATCATCCTGCATCTGCTGGAGATCGCTCAGCAGGAAAGGCTGCCCGGCATCGAGATTGGCTGCGATGTGGATAATCCGCGTGCCTTCGCCTTGTATCAACGTTTAGGCTTCGCTCACCACCGCACAGTCAAACTCCAACTCAATGGCCAGCACGAGACGATTCTCTATCTGCGCTGGCCCGAAATGCAGATGGATGGCTAAAGCGCATTGGCTAGCCCTCGCCATGACGGCGCAGGTCGGCGGCAAGACGATGACTCGTTTGCTGCGGGCCTTCGGGAGCTTAGAAGCGGTCTTCGACGCCTCTGAGGCCGATCTACAGCGCATCCCCCATATCGGGCCCCATATCGCTCGCGCAATCCAGCAGAGCGACCTGGCAAAGGCCCAGCACGATTTGCAGCACTTTCAGCAGGCTGGTATCCACTTACTCACCTGCCAAGACACGGGATACCCTGCCAACCTACTGCGCTGCCATGACGCCCCACCTGTGCTGCTGCTCCGTGGCCAATTGCATGAGCAAGACATGCAAGCGATTGCTATTGTTGGGACGCGACAGCCCAGCGAACGGGGCCGCCAGGCTGCTCAACAGGCGGCAGCACAGCTCGGTGCGCGTGGGTGGACTATCGTCAGTGGATTGGCGCTGGGGATTGACACTGCTGCTCATCGATCCGCGCTGGATGTCGGTGCACGCAGCCTGGCGGTTCTGGGGTCTGGACTGAATCGCGTCTACCCGCAGCGCAACCAAAGGCTCGCCACACACATTCTAGATGCGGGGGCCCTTTTGAGCGAAGTTCATCCCGATGCGGAGGTGAGCCGTCCGGCGCTGGTGGCGCGCAATCGGATCACCAGCGGCCTCAGCCGTGCAGTGCTGGTCATAGAAGCCAGCCAGGACAGTGGCAGTCAAAAGACCGCCCAACTGGCGCGACAACAAGGCCGTGCCGTCTACTGGATCAACATGGCGGAACATCAAACGCCGCCTTTTGGCAGCGTCCTCAATCTCAGCTCACTGGAATGGGATGACTTCTCTGCGCAGCTCGCTCAATTACAGATCGAGCCTTTCATCAGGGATGATCCCCCACGATTATTCTAGTGGCGGCAAGCTCAGCACATAGAGAGCTTCATCGCCGGCGCTCAAAAACACAAGATGATCGCCAGTAGGCGACACATCCCAATCGCCCTGAGCTACGCGGAAGCTGACTTGCGTTGGGCTGACAATTTCGCTCAGATCATTGCTGCGTGCGTCGAACTGAAGGATGCGATGGCTGGGGGCGTCTATCTCTAACGGGATGATTAACAAATGGTCAGGCCCACGCCAATCGATTGCCCCGAAGACTTGCAGCTTGTGCCGAGAACTGCCATCGGTCTTGAACACCCACAGTCCGTTCAGCTCTGGCTCTTGTTGATCAAAGGTGATAACAAGAGCCACCCAGTCGCCGTTTGGTGACACACGAATATTGCGAACCCGCTCCTGGCGCAGCAGCTCAAGCTGCGAGCCGTCGGATATGTTGTAGGCATACAAAGCGCGATCAACTTCGTCCGGGTTGGCTTTGCCGGAGATCAGAATGCGCTGCTCGTCCAACCACCCGGTGAAGCCACCTCCATAGACGCGGAGCAGCACCTGACTGCCCGTCCCGTCGACGTTGGCAATCCAGATGTCGGTGGGCCGCCGGTCAAAGTCACCGCCCCAAGCCGGTGAGACATTCCAGATGATCTGCTGCGAATTTGGCGAGAAATAGACACGGCGTCCTTCGCTAGGGATGTTGAATTGGGTCGCTGTAGTTGTATCCTCAACTACCGTCTGATTGCCAATGCGATAGAGGCGGTAGCGTTGATCAGCACTGGTATATGTAATGCGTTCATCAATCAGCTGCGGCTCGCCACCACTCAATCCAACACCATAGATACCTGTCGCTGCCAACTCGTTAGGTCGATCCACAAAGCGCACTTGGTCGCCCTCTGGCGACCAAAACGGATCAACACAGCAGCCAGGCTCCGTGACTTGCGTCAGCATGGGTACAAAGGGTGTCGGACTTGGGCCCACCTGGACCGGTTCATCGACGGCGGGAAGCTGCGTTGGTGTAAGCGCAACATCGGTCGGGATGCTGGGGGGGGTAGTAGTCGACGGCGAAGCCGGAACAATGCCATTGTCGGTGCCAATTAAGGCAGCGCAGCCCACAAGCAAGAGCGGCAAGAGTATCAGTAGTCGCTTCATGATCTCCCCTCTACCACTGTGGGGGCCAAGGCTCACTATAGTCGTTCAGGAGCGGCGCACCAAAGGAGACATCGGGTTGATCTTCCAGGGTCAGCCAGCGGCGCGGATTCTGCAAATCACGCTGGAAGCCGCTGCTCGGCCCAAATAGCGCCAAGGAATCCCAGTCCGCATCGATCAAGGGCACCGGATTGTAGGCGATCCAGTAGCCGCCATTACGGACCTCTAAGTGCAGATGGGGGCGTGAGGTGCACGAAATATCCGGATCACCGGTCAGGCCGATCACTTCGCCTTTTTGGACAGGCTGCCCCACGTATAAGTTGGGTGGCTGAAGCAAGTGACCATACAGCGAGACGAGGCCGTTCGGATGGGCGATCACTAGATTATGAGGCCCTGCGCCGTGTTCTTTGGCATCGACCTTGGCGACCTCACCATCACCAATCGCAACGACTTCTGTGCCGCAAGGAGCCGCAAAGTCAACACCAAAATGGAGCCCTTGCCCTGCTCCATACCAGATATTGCGGCGCAGGTAAGCCCCGCGTGTGTTGCCGTAGAACTGCACAATGTACCAACTATCTGGCCCAGGCTCGATGTTAAACGGCAGGCGAAAGGGCGGGTCTTGTGTTTGCTCTTCGTAGACCGCCAGTTCAGCGGCAAGCACAGGCTGCTGAACACCCATCACCAGCATCACAGCGAGCAGCGCCAAACCCACAGCCCAACGATGGCTCGATTTCATGGTGACGCATCCTCATAAATGACTCAATGACCTGCGGATCATATCCTGTGGTTGGCTGGCTGACATGGGCTCTTTAGAGCGCCTTGTTTAGCGCACATCAAAACGACGGTAGACGGTTCCCCAGCCCCACCAGGTTGACCCCACCTTGAGTAAACTGGCGTAATTGACAATCGTCGCCAGCAATAAATCGGAGTGATGCAGCCCCATTGCGCCGCGTGCCACCGGCAGTTGGATGGTACGAATGCGTCGTCGGCAGCACCTCAACACTGCCCAGCGGCCATACTGATCGAGTTCTCGCATCCCACAGATGTCAGTCCAGGCGAGGCGAGTTGGCGGGCGCAGCCAATAGAAGATCACCAATCCCTCGGGTTCGCACTCGACTGCCCGCACCTGGTAGACCAAATCCGTTAGCAGAAAAATTGATACAACCGCCAGGATCACCAAGGCTGGCGTCCAAACACCCTGATAGAAACTTATCAACAGCAGCAAGGGAATCGATGCGCTGAGGGGGTAAAGGATGATACAGCGCAAGACACGCCCCCAGCGGGGCCCGAAGTGCACACAGGCGGTATCCTTACCATCTTGACGTTGAAAGAAATCGGAGACGAGCCAGCCCCAACCCAGCGTCACCACACGCGCGTCTACCAGAGGTGCGAGGTCCTGAAAGAACTGCTCTAACACACGTCGCTGCAAACTACTTTCCAACTCAATGTACACAATCTGGTTATCTGCTGTAGCAGTAGAGACGAGTCGCAGCCGCCCACGATCCCAAGCAATCTCGCGGTTGAGGATGCGACGCGCTTCTTGCGGGCCAGGCCAGGCTGGCCCGGTGCGAAGTTGCAGCGTAAATCGATTCATCGTGGGAAGAACTTGGTCATCTGATGTCGTCAATATGTGAGATACGTTCGATTGTAGCGACTTTGGGAAGCATCCGACCACCCAAGTGGCGATTGAGATGGTACAATGGAGCGGACGATCTATTCGATTCCGATCCGAATACGCTGGCAAGTATCAGAAAGGAGACGGGTCCGTCGCAGGTCAAGACCTGAGGCCGCCCCCCTACAGCATGAGCGATCTCTTACAGATGGACGCCACTAAACTCAAGGCACTTGAACAGAGCTTCTATCTCGTCGAAGAACGTGGCGAAGAATTCACCGCAGCCTTTTACGGACGCTTTTTCAACATCTATCCTGAGGTGCGCGTCACCTTTTCGAACACGAATTTGCCAGACCAACATCGCAAACTGCTCAAAGCACTCAAGACCATCGTGGGCAGTCTGCGCAATCCAGATGTCTTGGAACCCTACCTGGGTCAGCTTGGCAACCAGCACAAAGATGCGTACGTGGTTGCTGACACAGACTTCCAGATGTTTAAGCGGGCCTTGATGGATACCTTCGAGGAATTTCTGGGTGACGATTTCAGTGATGAGGCTCGCGAAGCTTGGTCCGAAGCATACGACAAAATATCAGGTGTGATGAAGGGCTCAGTCGAGAGTGGGCAGTAGCTCGTCTGTGGCGTGGATACACCTCGCCGTATCCACGCCACAGCTTGATGTGAAGCAGCGGAAAAGTCAATATGACCGATAGAAGTGAGTGGGTAAGCCTGGGAGAAGCAGCCAATATATTAGGCGTTCACCCGACCACTGTTCGACATTGGGCCGATAGTGGGGACTTACCCTCTCAGAGAACTCCTGGTGGACACCGCCGTTTCCGGCGAACCGACCTGATCAAGTGGAACAGCCTTCGGGAGCGCAACTCATCGCCGAGTGAGGCCCAATTGATGATGCAAAATGCGCTTGGTCGGACCCGCCTGAGTGTAGGCGATGGTCAGCTTGAAGGAACACCCTGGTACGATCAGCTAGACGAAGAAGTCCGTAAAACTCATCGCATGATGGGGCGGCAGCTAATGGAATTACTGACGCGTTACTTCGCAGACAGCGAAGCAGACGAAAGCGAACTACTCAGCGAAGTTCGCGACGTTGGGGCCACTTACGGTCAGCTATCGCTGGAGCAGGGCTTGAGCCTCACCGAAGCGGTGCGTGCGTTCCTGTTCTTTCGAGACTTACTCGCTGAGAGCGTCACCCAGCTTGCTGAGATGCTCAGTTTACGTACACCCCTCGATTGGGCCGAGCGCTTGCGCCAAGTCAACCGTGTGACGGATGAGCTGCTCATGGCTTTGATTGAGCAATATGAAACCGACGAACTATGATGCCCCATACACGCCTTCAATGGCTCATACTGACCGCCGTCATCGCCGTGATCGGCGGAAGCTGGATTGTTGCAAACAGAGTACCTGAGGAAGCGGTCAACCCGACCGGACGGCCACCATCAGCCAGCATTGGTCACCCAGCGCCAGATTTCACCCTCCAAACGCCAGACGGCGACAGCATCAGCCTGAGCGACTTCCGAGGACAGGCGGTTGTCCTGAATTTCTGGGCAACCTGGTGCAGTATTTGTCGTACCGAAACGCCGCACCTGCAAGCGGCCTCATTGGAGTTTCAGGGCGAGGCTGCCGTATTTGGGGTGAGCGTGCGCGAGCCAGCCCATTTGGTAGCCTCCACTGTTGAAGATCGTGGCATAACTTACCCAATCGCTGTTGATTCAGCGGGTGAAGTCGGTCAGCTTTATCTGGTACGTGCATTTCCCACGACCTACTTCATCGATAGCCGTGGTGTGATTGTTGAAATTCGAACCGGTGGCTTGAGCGAGCCGCTACTGCTCGCCCGATTGCAGGACCTACTCATTCAATAATGCTCCCAACTATCGTTGTCGGCCCGGTCAGTTTGCGGATGCCTGGCCTGGCGCTTATTGTCGGTGTGTGGATCGCGTTAGAAATTGCGTCTCGTCTTGCACAGCATCAAGACTTCAGCGAGGATCAACTGTTCTCCGCAGGATTCTGCCTGCACGTTGCTAGACTTGCCGGGGCGAGGCTGGGCTTTGTGCTGCTCAATCTAGATCTATACACCTCGATCACACCGCTGTCACGTGCGGTGCTGGCTGCATTTGCCCTCTCCTCAGGGACCGAAAACATCTGGTTTGGATTGGTTGCTGGGGGCGCGTTCTTCTGGTGGTTTGCCCAGCAAAACGAGTTAGCTCCCCTGCGACTGGCTGATGCGCTGGTACCAGCCGTGCTGATGATGGGCATCGCTGTCGGGTTCGCCAACTTTTTCAGCGGTGATTATTATGGTGTATTCACAACCCTCCCTTGGGGTATTGACCTGTGGGGTGGGGTTCGGCACCCGACGCAAATCTATTTCTTATTAGCCTGTGTCATCCTTCTGGGTGGCTTGATATGGCTGTTGCTTACAGATCGCGCTCAAGGGTGGCCACCCGGCACAATCTCTCAACTCTGCCTACTAGGCCTTGGCGTAGCATGGCTGCTGATTGAACCTTTGAGAGCGGATAGCCCTGTGTTCGGCGATGGTTGGCGTATCTGGCAAATGATCGGGTTGACTGCTATTGTTGTAAGCCTCTTAGGCTTCGCCTGGCGAGCACCATCCCAGGCGCAAAACGTCCAACCAGCCGAACAGCCATAACATCTACTGGCTCAGTACGCTATAATGGTGTTGACTCTATACCGCTTTCATAAGGAATTTATGTCGTGGAACGCCAACTGCAGGCCATCCAACCTATTCTAGATGTCCCATTCATCCGACGCGTTCGCCGCAATCATGGATTGGAACACGCAACCATCCATCTGCTTTCCCGCAAAGTGGAGAATCTGCGGGTGATTGGGCGATCCGACGCGGGTGGGTTCTGGTTGTATGGCGATGTTGACACGACGATGCTGCGCAGTGCCGCCGATGATGCCCTACGCCGTATGCGTGGCGGTGAGCATAAGCTCGCTATCCACCCCAACTGTGGCACCAACCTGGTGACAATAGCCTTTCTTGGCGCCGTTGCCACATTGATCGCCCTGATGGGGGCCGAACGAGAACGCATGGGTAAGCTATCGCGCTTGCCAATGATTATGATGGGGATCATGCTTTCTGTTGTCTTTGGCCAGTCGATCGGGGCCAAGCTGCAAGAACATGTAACCACCCTAGGTGACCCGGGTGACCTCGAAATCCTTGAGGTTAAGTCGATGGTAGGCAGCAGCGTGCCGCTGCATCGGGTACTGACCCGCTCCAGCTAGGCATGACAAGCCTCAATTCAGACGAAGCGGCTGCGCCGTCTTGGTTAGAGCTGCCATCTAAGAACCTGGTATTGACTGGGTTCTTGGGAGTCGGAAAAAGTACCATTGCCCGCCAGATTCGGCGGCGTCTCAATGTCGAGTTGCTTGACATTGATGAAGAGATCGAACTGCGCGAGTTGATGAGTATCGCCAAATTACGTGAGTTGTACGGCGATTCGCGTTTGCGAAAACTGGAATATGAGATTTGCCGCCAAGCTTCTTTAATGCGGCGCTCTGTGATTGTGGTGCCCGGGGCAGCGCTCTCGGATTCACGCAACTATCGCGCACTAAGCGACATCGGCATGATCGTTTGTGTAACCTGTGAATTAGGCGAAGCCTTGCGCCGGTTGCATTTGAAGAGTGAGCAGCAGTTCCGCGACGAGTCGATCCGGCGGCGCATGATGAGTCGCATTCGTCGCGAGTACGGCATTATCAACGATACACGTATCTTGCAGCTTGACACCACTCATCTGACAATCGATGAGGAAGTTCACCTGCTGACAGACTACTGGCTAAATCAAAACGCACCCACCGAACACTTTCGCCAAGGGCCACCCGAGCGTATAAAGCCGCCACAGAAGGCTACAGTTGGCCTCTCGGTGAGACGCGTTGAAGTATTGAGAGATGATCAGAATTAATCAATCCCATCTGAAATCCCATCTGATTCAGCCGCATTCTACGGCTCAGATGCTTTGCAAGTCATATCGATCAGTATTGGGGCTAGTCGACAGAATGCTGGCTCCTTTTCATTCAGCTTAATGGAGAGTAACATCGCATGACAAGAACGTCTTCAACGGTACAACCAGTCATACAGCAGTTGATGCAGAATTATGATTATGGCGACGATGGCGAGCTGACCATCCTTCCTTTAGGAGGGTTGGGTGAGATCGGCAAAAACATGATGTATATCGAGTACGCTACCGATGACTCCTGTGATGCGATCATCATCGACACAGGAATCATGTTTCCCGAGAACGACATGCTTGGCATTGACTACATCATTCCTGACTTCCAAGCCATTGTGGACCGCTTCCAGCATGTACGCGGTGTGATCATCACGCATGGCCACGAAGATCACACTGGGGCCATCGCCCATGTGATGGACAAGGTCAATGCACCGATCTACACGGCCCAGCTCACTCGCGGGTTGATTGAAGTCAAGCTGCGGTCCGCCCGCTTGATCGATCAGGTCACGCTAGTGACCGTCCATCCCAACGATACCGTCAAGATTGGCCCCTTCATCGTCGAGTTTGTCCATATGTGCCACAGCATTCCAGACAGCCTGGGGTTGGGCATCACCACCCCCTTGGGCTTGATTTTTCATTCGGGTGATTTCAAGTTTGATCACACACCCGTTGACGAAAAGCCGCCAGATTTCGCCAAGTTGGCCGAACTTGCTTCACGCGGTGTGCTGCTGATGTTTGCCGACAGCACGAACGTCAACGTACCTGGTTGGACACCCTCCGAGCAGGTCATCGATCAAGCCTTCGAAGAAGTTTTTGAAGAGGCTGAGGGGCGCATCATTGTCAGCACCTTCGCCTCACTGATTTCGCGCATCCAACAGGTGGTCAATGCTGCCAAGCGCCACAATCGCAAAGTCGCGGTGACGGGGCACAGCATGGTAGAAAATGTCAAGATGGCGCGCCGCCTCGGCTATCTGGACCTCCCAGACACAATGATGATCGACATCGGCCAAATCAACCGGACACCGCACAAAGAACTGGTTATCTTGACGACTGGAACTCAAGGGGAGCCTTCTGCCGCGTTGAGCCGCATGTCGGTGGGCACCCATCGCAACATCGATATTGTGCCCGGCGACACTGTGATCATGTCCGCCCAGAGCATTCCGGGCAACGAAGAGCTAGTCTCTCGGACGATCAACAAGCTCTTCCAACGGGGTGCCAATGTGTTGTACTACGGCGTTGCCGCGGTGCACGTCTCTGGTCACGCTGCCCGCGAGGAACTCAAGCTGTTGCACAACCTCATCCGTCCGCAGTACTTTGTGCCGGTACATGGTGAACTACGTCATCTCCGGGCTCACGCGGAACTGGCGCAATCACTTGGCATGCCCAAGAAGAACACCGTCGTTGTCGAAAATGGGACGCCACTGACCTTTACCAAAGATGGCTACCGGGTCGGTGAGCGAATCCCAGGTGGTTATGTCTTTGTTGATGGCTCAGGCGTCGGCGATGTTGGCCCAGCCGTCATGCGCGATCGTGAGGTGTTGGGAGCGAGCGGCTTTGTGATCGTAAACGTTGTGATTGATGAAGAAACGAACGAACTGATCTACGATCCGCTTATCCTGTCACGCGGCTTTGTCTACCTGCGTGAAGCTGAAGAGCTGCTATCTGGTGCAGCTGATGAAGTCGAGCGCGTCGTTGACAAACACAATCGCAACAATGGCAGCAACGGGCGCTCACCCAGCCTCAGCAATGAAATTGAGCGGGCTTTGGATAAGTACATCTACAAAGCCACTCACCGACGCCCCATGATTTTCGCCATCGTCAATCGAGTTTAGTTGAGAAACAGAAGAGGGTCGCAGATGGCGACCCTCTTCTGTTTCGTTTCGGCTACTTAGCCTTCACTCGACCATTGCTGGATTTGCTCAAAGCTGACGGGGACACATCCGTCGTCAGCCAGCTCATCGGCAAAGGCCTGATAGGAGAGCCCCAATACCTCTTCCAATGGGGCCAACCCCTCCAAATCTGTGAGGGCGTCTTCCAGTGGCACTTCGCCAGGGGCAAAGGTACCCATTGTGGCGCTAAAGAAAGGCTCCTGGAAACACATCCGGGGTTCAGCTTGATCTGTCCGGAACAACCCCTCAAAGGAAAAGCCATAAGATGACAAGGCCTCATCCTCTTGATAGATCAAACGCAGGGTGAATGCCAAGACCGCTTCCTGGCCTATATCCTCATCGATCTGCAAACGCGGGGGCTGAATCACCCGCATATCAATCTGACTGGGCTGTCCAAGCTGCTGAAGGATAGTGGGCACACTTGCATAGTCGGGCACGTCGCCCCACACAACATAAGCGTAGCGTAGGGCGTCGTCTTCAACATACAGTTCCAACCGAGGAGGCAGGGCATTAGCCGGTGGCAAATCCTCGGTACGGAGCAACCACGCCCCCAGCCGACCGGTTCGATCCTCGGCTTGGAGATAATCCCCAGGAATGTAGTCGTCTACGCCAATTCCCAGGTTAGCATAGAAAGCCAACACGTCCTGTGTGGATGACTCACCCGGCTCTAGACCACCGTAGCAGGGCAGATCACAGCCATCCGCCAGAAAGGGATTCATCTGCTCAATCAAGGTGGCGTAAGAGATGCTCACTGGCTCGATCGCTGCGAGGGTTGGCGTCGGCGTCGCTGCGGCTGGCTCCGTTGGCGGCAACCGGATTGGGTCCTCTGCGTTTCCATCCGGTTCAGCTTCCGCTGGGGCTGCGGTGCCTTCGATAGGTGGCTCATTGGCTGTCTCTGTGCTCTCAGCAGAGCCGCCACAAGCCACGAGGACCATAACCAGAAGTAATGCTGTAAGGGAGCGAACCATCACCATAAACACCTCCTCACAGAGAGTTTGTTGTTGTCCTTGACAAGGCGACGACGAACGCGATCGCCTGCCTATCTGTGTGCGATAGGCTAAGGTCCCATTCGGTCAATCCGAGTTGGGTGGCCAAGGTAGCCGCATCGCCATAGAGATTCAGGACAGGTCGACCACGCTCATCATTAACGACTTCGATTTCTACCCAACGCACATCACCAATACCCGTCCCGAGTGCCTTACTCACTGCCTCTTTGGCCGCAATACGCGCAGCCAAAGAGGGAAAGCGCTGGCCACAGGCGGTCAACTCAGCTTCCGTAAAGAAGCGCTGGTAGAAGCGCTCTCCGTGTCGCTGGGCCGCGTCGCGAACACGCGCTACATCAATGATGTCAACGCCAGTGCGTAGCAAGCTGATCAGCTTTCGTCGGCCTGCCCAGGCCCAGCGATCGCCAGCGCATAGGCATCGGGGTTGAGATACTGCGCAGCCGCCGCCCGGATCGCTTCGATGCTAACGGCGTCAATCATGGCTTCGTAGTTCAAGAGGTAGTCCAGCCCCAAGTCGTACAATTCCATGTTAAAGAGGGTGCCTGCAACCCCATCATTGGTCTCCAGGCCAAGCTGCAACTGCCCCTTGAAGAACGAGTGATTGTCGGCCAATTCTTCGGCGCTAACCGGCTGCTCAACCATGCTACGGATCTCAGCCTCGATGCTGTCCACAGCCTGCTCAACATTTTCTGGCGCAACGCCTGCACTGATCGACCAAGCCCCGGGCCCCAACCCGCCATTGAGTCGACTATAAGAGTAGTAAGCCAAGCCCTGCTGCTCTCGGACACTATCACCGAGGCGGCCCATCAATCCGAACACACCCAGGATGCTGTTGGCCATGCGTGCTGCCTGATAGTCTGGCGCATTGCGGCGTGGGCCAGGTACGCCCATCACAATGTCGGATTGGCTCTTGCCAGGAATGGGCACCATTTTCTTAGTCTTCTCGGTGAGGGGGGCTGCATCAGGTGCAAGCGGGGCATCCGGCTGATCGGGGTTGGTCCAATCGCCAAAAGTCTCACGCACCAGGTCGATAGCGTGCTCAGCCTGAACCGCCCCTACAATCACGATGATCGCCCCACGTGGACCTAAGGTCTTCTGATGGGCTAGCAGATCATCCCGCGAGATCGCCTGCACCGTCTCCATATATCCACTGCTGCTCGTTGCAAAGGGATGATTGGGATAGGCCAACTCGGCAAAGGTCAAAGACGCCATCGCACGGGTGTTATAGGCGCGCAGTTGCAGGTTGGTCAGCTTTTGCCCACGCACCTTTTCGATCTGTTCCTGAGGTAGGGTTGGGCGGCGCAGCACATCGGCCTGCAAAGTCAGCATCAATTTCAGGTCTTCTGCCAAGCTCTTCGACCCGAAGGTCGTTGTGTGTCGTCCGGAGCCGACACTCAGACTAGCGCCGTTACTTTCGATCTCTTCATACAATTCGTCAAAAGTGTAGTTCTCAGTACCACGTGTCACCATCGAACTGTGAAAGCTGGCCAGACCAGCCTTCTCGGTGGGTTCGAGCAGTGCGCCGCTGCGCAGCGCACCCTCGACAACCACGGATGGACTCATGAAGTTCTCGCGAACCAGAACGATGATGCCGTTTTCCAACTCAACCCGGGTGACCGTCTCTGGACCAGGCAAAGTATGGGGCTGGGTAGACGACGTTGCGGTTGCCATAGGGCTTGTCAAATCCTGACCTAGTTGTTATCGGTTGGAACATACCAACCGACTGTGCGTTTGTTGGATTGGAATAGCTCAGCCGCAACACGCTTGACATCGTCCAGGGTTACCGCCATCAACTTATCCAAAAAGTCATCAAACCATGTATAGTCACCGACCAGTGTTTCTGCGAAACCCAACCAGAAGCCCTGGCTAGAGACACTCTCACTGTCGTAGGCGAAAAGCGCCTTAGTCTGCTTCAGTGCCTTCTCGAATTCGGCCACAGTGATCTCACCTGCGGCGAGTTTGTCCGTCTCAGCATGGATGGCTTCCTCGACTTCGGCCAGCTCGCGGCCTTCCCGCACCACCGCATAGATCGAGAAGAGGTAGGGATCGATGGATGCAGTCATCCCGCCGCCGACTCCAGCGGCCAATTCAGTATCTACCAGGGCGCGGTAAAGGCGCGATGTTTTGTTAGACGTTGATGCGGTTGACATGAAATTGAAGCTGCTAGCACCCGCCAAGATCGTATCAAGCACTGCGACCGCAAAGAAATCTGGGTGGGTGATTTCAACGCTTGGGTAGGCGACGATCACGAAGGGAGTCTGCCCCTCGCGATTCACCGTCACCCGGCGTTCACCGAGTTGGGCCGGCTCAATCCGCTTGACGTTAGGCGTTGGTTCACCCGCTGGGATGTGTCCAAATTTCTCTTCAATCACCTTGAGGTAATGCTCGGCATCCACATCACCAACCAAGACTGCTACCGCATTCGATGGCACATAATGACGCTTATAGTGGTTAAACAAGTCGTCACGCGTCATCGTCTCGATATCGATCCGATCGCCAATCACGGTGTGGTGATAGGGGTGGACGCGGAAGGCACTCGCTAACACCTGCTCATAGAGCAGCCAACTGGGCGAATTCTCCGACCCACTTCGCTCGGAAAGGATGACAGTGCGTTCGGACTCAACCTCTTCGGGCTCGAAGAGCGAGTTCATCATCCGATCGGCTTCGAGATCGATGCACATATCAATCTTATCCGCCGGCAGAATTTCGTAGTAAGTTGTCCAGTCGAAATAAGTCATGGCGTTCCAAGCTCCCCCATTGCGGGAGATGCTCTTATCCAAGTCAGACGCTGGATACTTGGGGGTGCCTTTGAACTGCATATGCTCCACCCAATGTGATACGCCGGTTGTACCAGGCAGCTCGTTCCGGCTGCCCACTCGATACCAGACCCAAAAGGACGCAACCGGAGCATGGTGCGTCTCTTTGATTAGAACGGTTAAACCGTTGTCGAGTTTGGTCTTCAGAATGCCATCTTCACCGATCGTGGCTTGTGTCACTCAGTGCCTCCACTGAAGGTCTTGTGTGTGAGCGTTCGATTAGGCTTCAATGACATGGATGCCGTTGCCGTTGTAGCCCCGGCCAAACCCCCGATAGGTGAAGCCCAATTCTTTCATTTTTTCTGGGTCATAGATGTTGCGACCATCAATTAAGTTGGGGGCCCCCATGGATTCCTTCACACGAAGCATATCAAGCTGCTTGAATTCGTTCCACTCGGTCATGACTACCACTGCATCAGCCCCATCGACGACCTCATAGGCATTGTTACACAGTTCGATTTTGCCCTCGAGCAGCCCGCTGGCGTTTTCCATTGCCACAGGATCATAACCGCGCAGTGTAGCACCCAGTTTGTGAAGCTCATTGACGACGGTGACAGAGGGAGCTGCACGCATATCGTCTGTATTGGGCTTAAAGGACAAGCCCAATACGCCGATCGTCTTGCCGCTCAAGTCCTGCCCTAGCATATCATGCAGTTTCGAGACCACTTGCATTCGCTGGAAGTTGTTAATGTCGGTCACAGCTTGCAGCAATTGCGGATGACGCCCCTGCTCTGCGGCCATGTGCTTCAGTGCCAAGACATCCTTCGGGAAGCAAGAGCCACCATAACCAATGCCAGCACCCAGGAAGTGCGGGCCGATCCGTTTATCATAGCCCATGCCAACAGCGACTTCTTTGACGTCTGCGCCAAGTGCCTCGCAGATGTTGGCGATCTCATTGATGAAGGAAATCTTGGTCGCCAGAAATGCATTCGATGCATACTTGATCATCTCAGCGGTACGTAGGTCCGTCACCATGATGGGTGCGCGCAAGGGCAGGTGGAGCTGCGCCACCTCATCAGCCGCATCCTCATCAAGCGAGCCAAGCACAATACGATCCGGATTCATGAAGTCGTACAGGGCCGAGCCTTCGCGTAGGAACTCCGGACAGGAGACAACGGCAAAGTCGATGGGCTCTGGCTGTGTCTCGGTGATGATCTCAGCGACCCAATCGCCTGTACCAACCGGCACCGTCGACTTGTTCACAACGACCAGACGGCGTGTCATCGTTTTGGCGATGGTCTCCGCAGCCGCCCGAACGTACTGCAAGTCGGCTTCCCCATCAACGCCGGAGGGGGTGCCTACGCAGATGAACACGATGCTGGCATCTTCTAGGGCTTCCTCATACGAGGTCGTAAAGGAGAGACGGCCAGCGTCAACGTTGCGCTGCACGACCTCCTTCAAGCCGGGCTCGTAAATGGGCATGATGCCTTGCTCCAGCTTCGTGATCTTCTCTTCGCTGATGTCCATACATTTTACGCGATTCCCGAGATCAGAGAAGCAGGTTCCAGTGACTAAGCCGACGTAGCCGACGCCAATCACAGCGATGGTCTTCATAGGGTATGTCCTTAAATGTGGGCTAGACGCAAAACGTTAAAGGCAGTCAAGAGGCTACCTGATGCGTTCAGTTTCAACAGTCAGGGCGCTAGTTTACCGCAAATATAGGGCGCTTTCTATGCGGCTCCCTGTTGATTCTCAACGAACCCGCTACAATAGCGGCGAGATTCTTGCTGATCTAGAGGGCTGAAATGCTTCGCATCGGGATAGACGCACGTCTCACTTACTATCGCCAAGGCGGAATTGCCGCATCGATTCGCCATCTGATCGAGGAACTGCCCCACATTGACACACAAAACCAGTACATCATTCTTCATAGTCGCAAAGATCAGAACAACCTGGCCACAGCACCCAATCAGAAAAGGGCGATTTGTTGGACGCCTTCCCATCATCGGTGGGAGCGGTATGCGCTTGCGGTCGAAGTCGCACCACGCCGCCTTGATCTGCTGCACAGCCCAGATTTCATCCCGCCGGTCAACGGCGCCTACCGCTCGATCATTACCATCCATGACTTGACCTTCCTGCACTATCCGCAGTTCCTTACCGAAGAAAGCCGACGTTACTACAATGACCAAATCGAAGCGGCGGTCCGACGGGCTGATCACATTTTGTGCGACTCGGACGCGACCCGGAACGATGTCTTGAACATGCTACCCGTCAGCGAGGAGAAAGCGACGACCGTCTGGCTCGGTTTGAGCAATCACTTTTACAGGCCCTCAGAACCGACGATAGCAACATTCTGTGATCAACACCAACTCTCTCGTGGCTACCTCTTGTTTGTCGGCACGTTCGAGCCGCGCAAAAACCTACCTGGCCTATTGCAGGCCTATCACAGCTTGCGTTCAACGCTGCCAGACAGCCCTAAGCTTGTTATTGCAGGTCGGCGCGGCTGGCTCTACGACGAGGCTTTGAAGCGCGCCACCAACCTCGGGCTTAGCGATCATGTCGTTTGGTTGGAAAATGTTCCTTACGATGACCTACCAGCCTTGTACTCTGCTGCATCGCTGCTGTGTTTGCCCTCCTTCTACGAAGGATTTGGCTTTCCGCCTCTAGAGGCAATGGCCTGTGGCACACCCACCGTTGTCGCTAATCGGGCCTCTCTTCCTGAGCTTGTCGGTGAGGCCGCGATACTGGTCGATCCTGACGATCCGGACAGCATTGCCGACGCAATGACGCGCATTCTGACTGACTCAAACTTGGCCACCTCGCTGCGCGCACGCGGGCTTGAACGTATCGAGCTGTTTTCCTGGCGGCGTTGCGCCCAACAAACCCACGATATTTACCTACAGGTCCTATCATCATGACTCAGCGCATCATGCTTCTGACGCCTCAGCTCCCCTTTCCCGCTCACCAAGGGGCCACATTGCGCAACTTCGGCTTAATCCGGGGCTTGGCCGGGCAGGGATTCAAGATCACCCTGCTGACCTTGTTGGAAGAAGGTCAGCCGCCCCCTCGCGAGACGCCACTGGTTAATCTGTGCGAGCGCATCATCCCGATCGCCGCGCCCTCTCGAACTCGCCAGGAACGGTTTCGCGACCTCCTACTGGGCCAGGCCGATATGGCGCGGCGCTGTTGGACACCGCTCATGGCCCGCTATGTAGAGCAGTTCTTGAGCAGCCAAGACTTTGACTTTGTCCAGATTGAGGGGCTTGAAATGGCGGCCTACCTGACCACCATCCGGCAACATGCCCCCGAGGTGAAGCTGATCTATGATGCCCACAATGTGG
>JAADYZ010000298.1 GCA_010092775.1 Chloroflexota bacterium | reverse complement strand
GCGACACTTACCGGCTCAGCAGGGTCAGACAGATGCTCACGCATGCCTGGTATGGCGCGTTCGTCTCCAATGAAGCCCAGTGCACGGATCGAAATATCACGGATCAAGGCCGCTGAATCATCGATTGCGTAGATCATCTCGTTGATGATGGCCTGACGCACCTCTTCATCTGCCAGATGGGGAATCAAGCGAATGAGACTGTTCAGGGTGATCCACCGCATGGTAGTTGAACGCGCACGCATGTGAGGCAGCAAGGACGTCACAAGCTCCGCTGCAATGTCGCTCTGGGCGACGTGGCCCAACACCCAGGCCGCAATGATTCGATGATCAATACGAGCGCTGTCAAGCAAGTCACGTAGCTCTGGAATCGCCTGATGGCCCAGGTCAGGGTCACGTTCCATGATCTCCACCAGGGCGCGGCCCGCATTGGCGCGTCCGGACGAGGGTGCGTCACGCAAGGCTGCAAGAATCTGGAGCAGAGCGGTGTCACCCCCCAGCCGAGGCTCGCTGCCGGTGGTCTCATTTTGGCTTAGTTGTGGTGCATCGGGCGATGACATGCTGTCCGTGCTTCTCCCTCAGCCTGTGTACCCACCATTACTATACCCTATAGGGCGGTAAGTCTGCCTATGGGGTGTGATCTCCGTTCGACATTGCCCGACCGAAGGCTGACGAGGCACAAGTAAACGGGGTACAATAGCCGCGCTGTCTTGCTAGCAACAAAGGAGAAGCACGGACAATGACCCGCGTGAGGGCAGACCTAAGACGGACGAAAATTGTCTCGACGATTGGCCCCGCCTCTAGTGATCCGGAAGTGCTCGAAGCGCTCATCATCGCCGGGATGAACGTCGCACGCATGAACTTCTCACACGGCACCCACGAATTCCACGCCCAAAACATAGCAAATGTACGCGACATATCAGCACAATTGGGTATTCCGGTCGCTGTATTGGCAGACTTGCAGGGCCCCAAGCTGCGCATCGGGATGCTCCCTGAGGCTGGCCTGGATGTGTCCACAGGAGATATGGTACGTCTGACCATTGATGATATTGAAGGTCACTATGTGGAGGATCAAGGCGAGATTAAAGCGCTGATCCCACTCCAATATAAGGACCTACCCAAGGATGTCGGACCTGGTGATCGTATTCTGATCGGGGATGGCCTGCTTGAACTGGAGGCGACCGCCTCAGATGACGAGAATATCGACTGCAGGGTGTTGAACAACGGCACCTTCTTGAGCCGCAAGGGGATCAACGTTCCTACAGCGGAGCTTTCCATCCCAGCTATTACCGAGAAGGACTGGGCGGATGTTGAGTTCATCCTGACGCAGGACATCGATTGGATCGCGCTTTCTTTCGTGCGCAAGGCAGAAGAAGTCTATCGCTTGAAGCAGTACCTCACCGAGCACTACGGTGGTGGCTATCCTATTCGGATCATCTCGAAGATCGAGAAGCCACAGGCTGTCGAACGCCTAAGCGAAATTATCGAAGCATCTGATGGAATCATGGTCGCTCGCGGCGACCTGGGTATTGAAATCCCGGCGGAGCAGGTGCCCAACGTCCAGAAAGACATGATCCGCCGCTGCAACGCGGCTGGCAAACCGGTAATCACCGCCACCCACCTACTGGAGTCGATGACGAAGAATCCCCGCCCTACCCGCGCTGAGGCGAGGGATGTCGCTAATGCTATTCTGGATGGCAGCGACGCCATCATGACCAGCGCTGAAACAGCCTCGGGTGACTATCCGGTCAAGGCGGTTGAGACGATGGCCGCCATCGCGCGGGAAATCGAAAAAGGCATGATGAGCGATATGTGGCGTCCGCCGGAGCACGTCAAGTTGGTGTTGGGTGACGTAACCGACGCCGTGAGCTACGCTAGCTGCGAGACCGCCCACCGGCTGAATGCCTCGGTGATCATCGCGCCAACGGCCAGTGGACGCACCGCTCGCTCGATCGCCAAGTATCGTCCGCACACGCCGATTTTGGCGGTGACGCCCAATGCAATTGTACAGCATCAACTGGTACTCAGTTGGGGCGTCTACCCACTCTTGAGCAAGCGCCTCGAACAAACCGAATCCCTACGTGAGGACTCGGTAAAGCGTGCGGTGCAGTCAGGCTTTGCCCGCTCCAATGACCGCGTGGTGGTCACTGCTGGTGTGGCGAATAATGTGCCCGGCATGACCAACCTACTCACTGTTGAAGTGGTCGATGAGGGCCACAACGAAGCGCCTGAAACCATTTAACCTCGACTATGCACTCGCCTGGGGTGAGGACCTCCAGACCCTCACCCCAGGATGACATACATGACTGATCCCATAGACAACCTATTTGAGCATTTCCCAATCATTGAGACCTCTAAGCTGGTGCTGCGGAACATCACCTTAGAGGATATTCCAGCGATCCTAACGATCTTCTCCGATGAAGAAGTGACGCGTTACAACGACATTGACCCCTTTGAGACAGAAGAACGAGCGGAGTGGTTTGTTGGCTTGTGTCACATGCGATACGTCGATAAGACGGGTATCCGCTGGGGTATTGTACGCCGCGACGATGATAGTGATACAGTTATTGGGACCTGCGGCTACAACGTGTTCTACCGGCACTCTCGCCGCGCTGTGATCGGCTATGAACTGGCTCGCCCCTACTGGCAGCAGGGGATCATGACGGAGGCGGTAGGTACAATCGTCAGTTTTGGTTTTGAAGACCTGGACCTTAATCGTATTGAGGCAGAGACGACTCTCTACAACGTGGCATCGATGCGCCTTCTCAGTCGTCTGGGTTTTTATGAAGAGGGTGTGCTGCGTGATTTTGGCTATTGGAAAGGCGATTATCACGATTTGCGTATGTTTTCCCTGTTGCGCCGCGACTATGAGCGGCTTGACCCTTTGGACGTTTGAAGTCTGCGCTTCACTCGTCTGGCGATCCACCAGTGTATCTAGTGAGCGAGCAAGGAGCGTGAGTCCATCATGAGCGAGTATCGGGAACGGGTTCTAGCCGAAGGCAATCCACTATTGGATGGCAGCCAGGCGACATTGGTCTGGCTTGACGAAGAGCCGCCGGAAATTCTAAGTGACTTATACGGTTGGGAACATGAGGACGCGCGCCATTTTGAGGAAGTGGAGCCGGGCGTCTACATCCATCAGATGGACCTACCCACTGATGCCTACATGCAGTACGCGTTCTTCAAAGGCCGTCGCTGGATAGCAGATCCGCACAATCATCAGGAAGTCTACAACGGGATCAACCACAATCACCACTACTTCTATATGCCGGAAGGCGGGCCAACGGCCTGGTCTGAGGCCAATCCCGATGTACGCGGGGGGCGCGTGAGTCGCCATATTTTGCGTAATAAGCAGCTGCTCTACAGTGGCCAGCGCAGCGTCTATCTTTATGATCCCGGTGTCAACGAGCCTGTCCCGCTTGTGCTGGTGTGGGATGCCTACGAATATGAGCGACGGGCCAACTTAGTCACCATTGTTGACAATCTGATCGCAGCGGACCAGATTCAACCCATTGCGCTGGCGATGGTCAATAACGGCGATGACGCGCGCTTTCTAGAATACGTTTGCAACGAAGGCACCCTCAAAATGGCGCTCGATTTGGTGTTGCCATTGGCCCAGGAGCGTATGAACCTGATTGATACTGACACCTATCCTGGCGCTTATGGGATGCTTGGTGCATCAATGGGTGGCCTGATGTCGCTTTACAGTGGGCTGCGTGTGCCAGAGGTCTTCGGCAAGGTACTGGCTCAATCGTCAGCCCTCAGCATAGATATACACGGGCGCGAGTTGATCGTGTGGGACCTTGTTCGCTACGGACCGCGGCGCGACCTGAACATCTACATGGATGTGGGCCGCTACGAGTGGCGCATTGAGTCGAACCGGCAGATGTTCGCCCTCCTGCAAGAAAAGGGCTACGCCGTCACG
>JAADYZ010000297.1 GCA_010092775.1 Chloroflexota bacterium | reverse complement strand
TCAAGGGTGGTTTCTTTTCCAAGCCACCCTTGTTTTGTTTCCATCTCTTCACAGGGGGACCTCCGATGAGTGAGCGTGCCGCAGACGACCAACCCGAAGCTGCTGCTGATCCGCCGACCTCAAGCGCGGACCAAATCCTGGGTTCGACCCTGATTGTGGCAGCGGGCTTTGGTGCGACCTTCGTCACCGGATTCATTCAGGAGCGCGTGGTTGGTACGTTCTTCGGGACGAGCGCGCAGCTCGATGCCTACTTCGCTGCGAATACCCCTGCCGAGCTTCTAGTGGTGGCCCTGGCGGGCGGCGCGCTCAATTTCGCATTTATCCCGATCTACACGAGTTTGCTCAATCTAGAGAGCAGAACAGATGCCAACGACCTCTTCAGCCAGGTGATGAACGCCATCTTCATTTTGACAGCCATTGGCTCCCTGCTTGTGGCGCTCTTTGCCAACACACTGGTCACCGCCCCCTGGGGCCTGGGCGCAGGCTTTGACCCCGCAACGCAAGTCCTTACGATACAGGTCCTTCGCATTCTGCTCTTGTCTACGATGATCTTTTCAGTCAGTGGCCTATTGAGTGGCGCCTTGCATGCCAATCAGCATTTTCTGCTGCCAGCCCTGGCCCCGGCAGTTTACAACGCAGGGATTGTGCTAGGAGCTTGGTTGTTGTCGCCCACGATGGGTGTGTTCGGCCTGGCCTGGGGTGCCGTCTTGGGTGCCTTATTGCATCTCGCTGTCCAATTGCCGGGTATGCTAATCTACAAGATTCGCTGGTCTTTCAAGCTCAACCTGCACGATACGCGCCTGCATCGAGTCGCTATTTTGATGGCCCCCCGCGTCGTTGATCTACTGCTGGCCCGCCTCAGCCTTCAATGGATCAATGTCAACATCGCGACGGGCCTCGGTGAGGGTCGAGTCTCAGCACTTCGCTTTGGACGCACCTTGATGAATCTTCCCTGGACCTTAATCGGAACCGCGATTGGCATCGCCATCTTTCCAACGCTTGCGGCGCTGGCCGCCCGCAACGACCTGGAATCGCAACGTCGGGCGTTGAACGGGTCGCTGCGGGCCATCCTCACGCTGGCTCTTCCCGCAGCGGTTGGCCTGGTCGTACTCGGTCGACCGGCAATCTCCCTGATCTACGAAGGTGGCGAATTCGGCGCAGAGAGCGCCCAACTCGTTTATATCGCCCTGCAATTCTGGACCGTTGCGTTGATTAGCCAGTCGGTGCTGGAGGTGGTTGTTCGCGCCTTTGCCGCCCAGGAGGACACCTACACGCCGCTCTACATTTCCTTCTTTACAACAGCCCTCAACGTTGGCCTGGCCTTCTGGCTCGCCTCTACCCGTTTGGAACATGGTGGTCTTGCTCTCGCGAACGGCATTGCTGTGGGTGTCGAAGCACTGATTGGCCTGACTATTCTGCATCTACGTTGGCAGGGATTTGGTGCAGGGCAAGTGCTTATCGACCTTCTCAAAGCCAGTCTGGCTGCTGGCGTCATGGCTGCTGTGGTTGTCCTCTTTCAAACACTGCTGCCCCTTGGCACCTTGCCCACCTTGTTGGGTGGTGGACTAATTGGCGTCGGCGTGTACTTTGGTGTGGCCTTGCTACTCGGCATACGCGAGGTGCTCACTATTCCGGCCTCACTGGTCCAGCGCTTCTTATCGCGGGCCAAAAAAGCAACGAACAGTGTTTAGTGATCCGACCCGCTTGCTCGACGCTTTGACCAACGCGATTGTCGAAAGAACTGCGATTGATCGGATTCTTAACCTTGGCCCTGGCCTGGAAGACCCCATTGAAGAGGTGTTGGCGCTCTTTCCCAGTGCTGCGTTGCGGGCAGTTGACCAGGACGTCGACGTGTGTCGCCGCTTACAAGACCAGTTTCGGGCTAACAATCGCGTAAGAATCAGCCATGCAGAGGCTTCTGACGCCCTGACCGAGGCCGATGCGACGTATGACCTGATCATCCTGAGGCATCCAAACATCAGTGAAAACAAGACGAGCTGGTTTGGAGCGCTTCGTCTCGTACCGCAAGCGCTTAAAGCAGAAGGCCATTTCGTTGTCACGCTCTATGACTTGGCCGAACTGGACCTGCTTCAGGAGGCAACCGCGCATAGCCCTTTGCGGGAAAAGCCCGGCGCCCCCTATACGCAAGTGCCTATCGCATTGCGGGGGCAGGACCGCTATATTCAGATTTACGTAACACTGAAAGATGCTGATGAGTAATCCTATGACGCACAAGAACATACTGGTAAAGACCCTTAATCACTACGCTTATCCTGTCATGGGTGGCCTGATGTTTGCCGCGATGGCCTACTTTCTAGCCCGTGACGGTGTAGCCCCCTTTGATCTGATAACCCTTGTTCTCGTTGCTGTGATCGCCTTTGCCCTGTGGCGCTTTCTCGTCTCCTCTCAACCTGATGAGATTGACTCGGTTGTTGCCGTCCGCAACGCACTGAGCAACGGCGAGAAGCCAACCCTGCTCGAATTCTATTCCGAATACTGCGTGGGTTGTCTGGCGACCAAGCCGATTGTTGACCAGCTCGAACGTGAAGTGGGTGAGCGGATGCGTGTGATCCGGCTAGACATTGCCAAAGAGCCAGGCCGCACCTTAGTCGAGGAATACGGTGTTGTCCTGACACCCACCTTCATCCAGTTCGATCAATATGGCAACAAGGTGCGCGACAGCATCGGCGTGATCGATCGCTCACGTATTCTCTACGAGCTGGAACAGACCTCCGGATGAGAACGCGCCTCCGCTTCTGGTGGCGCTATCTGACGGGCAACACACCCTGGGACAGCAACATCACGCCACCAGAACTGCTTGACCTCATCGAGCAAATCGATCCAGGTCAAGCGCTGGACATTGGCTGCGGGACGGGGACCAATGTGATCTACCTGGCCCGGCAGGGCTGGCAGGCCGTAGGTGTCGATGTCGTTGGGCAGGCCATTCGGCAAGCTGAGAAGAAAGCGCGCTATGCCGGGCTGACCGAATCTACGCGTTTTCTTCATGCCGACATCGCGCGCCTCCCTGAACTTAGCATCCCTCAGCCCCTTGACTTGGTGCTCGACATTGGCTGTTTCCACGCCTTGTCAAAGGAGACGCAGCGCAGCTATCCGACACACATTGCCGCTCTAATGCGCCACGCTGCCCCCTTCCTGTTGTATGCCCATATCACACCCGCTGGAGTCACTAGCGACCGGCTGACCGCAGAGCAAATCACGGCGCATTTTGCAGAAGACTTCGAGCTTATCACTGTCTCACAAGGCATTGATACCGCATCTCAAGGGGCATCGGGCTGGTTCCAATTCGCCCGTAAGTGAGCCATGCACATTTTGTTCCTGTTTCTGGACGGCATCGGCCTTGGACCGGCTGACCCGACGACCAATCCCTTTGTCGCCGCATCCGTGCCAACGCTGCGGTCGCTTGCAGGTGGCCAAGCCTGGACCCAACACGCAGTACAGACCAACACCAATCGTGCCCTGTTCATTCCGACGGATGCAAACCTAGGCGTCAGCGGTCGGCCACAAAGCGCCACCGGCCAGGGTACGATCCTAACCGGCGTCAATATCCCGGCGGAGTTAGGCTATCACTACGGCCCGCGCCCCAACGATGCCATCGTGGACATCGTTCAGCGCGACACCTTAATCAAGAAGCTCACTGCACGCAACCTGGAGACAACCCTGCTCAACGCCTATCCGCCACCCTTCTTCGCGGCAATCGAGAGTGGTAAGCGGCGTCCTTCTTCAGCTCAACTCGCCCTGCTAGCAGCGGGTGTTCGCTTTCGGGGCATGGATGACCTGCGTGAAGGAAAGGCGCTGCACGTCGATTTCACCGGTCAGCTCTGGCATGAGCACATTCGAGCGGAGAATCCTGAGTGGGCGGTCCCTGTGATCTCGCCTCAGGAGGCCGGACAACGCATCGTCTCAATGGCGCGCGAAGCCGATTTCACCTTCTTTGATAACTGGCTGACGGACTACATCGGCCACCGCGGAACACTCAAGGATGCCATCGACCAACTGCAAACCCTTGACGCAGTTTTAGCGGCTATCCTGGACGCCTGGGCCGACGATGAAGGGCTGATCATCCTGACCTCAGATCATGGTAACATGGAAGAGATGGGCCATCGCAAGCACACCGAGAATCTGGTCCCCACTGTTGTTATCGGCAGCCAGCGTGATGCCTTCGCGGACGGCTTATCAGACTTAAGCGACTTCGCGCCACGCATTCTGGAGGTCTTTGATGACTAGCCCCAGCGATGAGGGTCCCCTGCTACACCAGCAGTTTACGCCCCAGCAGCAGCAAGGTCTGCTCGATCTTGCCCATCAATCGGTCGAAGCGACCGCTCACCAGAAGCCCATGATTATTGTTGACCATGAAGCGACCGACCCCGACCTGCTGGTCCCAGCAGCCTGTTTTGTCACCTTGCATAAGTATCATCTGCTGCGCGGCTGCACTGGTATTCTGATTCCACAGCGCCCCCTGGTTGATGAAGTCATCGTCACGGCTTCACGCACCGCCTATGCCGATCCGCGTTTTCCGAACGTCGTGCCGACGGAGCTGCCAGACATTGCGATCGAGATCAGCGTCCTCTCAGCAACCTATCCGCTGGAGGTAGAACACTGGTCTGACATCCCAGAACGCTTGCGCCCCAGCATAGACGGCGTGATCCTGGCCTTGGGCCAGCATCGGGCAACCTTCCTCCCGCAAGTCTGGGAGCGTGTACCCGACCCGAACGACTTTCTGGCGCTGCTGAGCCAGAAGATGGGCCTTCAACCCAATGCCTGGCGTATGCCCAATGTGCGGGTCGAGTTGTTTCAGGTGGTTGAATTCGCGGACGAACACTTCTAGACCCTTCGCTAGTTGCCTGCTGGGATGTAGTCAAAGGTTTGACTTGATTCATCCAGAAAGTAGCGTTCGCCGGCCAGCGTCTCCAGGACGTGCTGCCCGGGCTGAACGACAAACTCATCAGCTTCCGTTTCGCTGAAACCTGGCTCATAGCGATAGCTCGTTACAAACACTTCCTCTCGCCAGGTGGCCCAGCCAAGCTGCTGCCGCTCGTCGTCCGTCAGCTTTTCGCGCCATACTTTGCCAAATCCGTTGACCGGTTGCAGCAGTTCGGCTGGCGCGACCAGTGACGGATCCGAGACTGGCTCGGTGGCATCATCCCAATCATCGACAAAGCTGAGCCATTCGCCTTCGCTTTTGCTGTCATCTTCGTAGAACAACACCCAGATGCTGCCTGTGCCTGGCGCAAAGCTGTGTTGTGCATCGCAGCGTTGTTCCGCTGCTCTTGCTACCCAAAACATATGGCCGCGCTCAAACGGCTGGCTGACAATCTGACCGTCGCAGGAGGTCGGCGTTGGGGCTGCTGCGATCGCCGTCGGCGTGGGGCCAGCCGTTCCCCCTGTCGGTGTCGCCAACAACACGGACGGCGTACTAGTCGCTACTGTTTCGATGTTGGGCGAGCTGCAGCCAACGACAAGCAGCACAGCGATCGTGCAGACGCCAACTAGAGATCTAATCGTATTGAGCAAGTTAAGCTCCTCATCATCATCTTTCAATCGTCGGGCGATTATAATCGATTCCTAATAGAAAACGCTTGTGGTTTCTGAACTTCTGTTCTATGATTCACCTAGGGTATTGGGTAGATTCGGCTGCGCTTCTGAAGCACACAATAGAGACAAAGTCCCTTTTTACGCGTCCTTCGGTCGTGGTAAACTCAACGATGTCCTCTAGTATTGATTCGACGGATGTAGTGATAGATGAATAAAGTACGGGTAACAGTCCCGGCAACAACGGCCAATCTAGGCCCCGGACTTGATGGGTTGGCATTGGCGTTGGGCCTACATAATGTAATTGAAATCAGCGAAATCGAGTACGGTTTCGGATTTGATATTCACGGCGAAGGCATCGATCGTCTCTCCTACGATCCAGACAATCTGGTCGCTCAAGCCGCGATCCGCGTGTTTCAAGCGGCAGGCTGCGCGCCGAGTGGCATCCACGTCACGTTGATGAACGGCATTCCACTCGATATCGGCTTGGGTAGCAGTGCTGCCGCCACCTTGGGTGGGGCCGTCGCCGCCAATGTCATGCTGGGTAATCCCCTCTCGCGCGAAGCGCTTCTGACTCTGACCGCCGAGATTGAAGGGCGCTCCAATGCTGTCGCCGCAGCGCTGCTCGGTGGGTTGGTGGTCAGTCATCACGATGACGGGGAACTTGTCTATGCTTCGCTGCCCATCGCGCCCATGCAAATCGTGATCATCCAACCCTATCTGGATGATAGCTGCCGGGTACGCACCCTGAGCGATACAGTCGCTTTGAGTGATGCTACCTTCAACATTGCGCGGGCAGCCTTGATTCCACAAGCACTTGCCAGCGGCGACTTTGAGCTGTTGGCCCGCGCTATGCGCGATCGCCTCCATGAGCCGCAGCGCTGCGAATTGATCCCCGGCTACCACAAGGTCGTAGAAGTGGCGCATCGCTATGGCGCTGCCGCCGTCACCGTCAGCGGATCAGGTCCATCATTGATTGTCTTTTCGCCCGGTGAACACGAAATGGTAGCACGAGCCGTTTTGCGGGCCTTCCGCTCCGAGGATGTTCCCGCCCGTTACTGGATCCTCCCCATTGATACACAAGGCGTCAGCATTAGCGAGATGGGTGTGAAGATGGCCTTTGCCGATCGCCGTCGGCCCATCCCAGCCAGCTCGACCCCTGCACCCCTGCCCGTCTATGGGGCGCCAACCCGGCAAAATGGGGTAGGTGAGACCTTGCACGTCGCAGCCGCCAATGGCTCCCTGCGCTAAATGATGATCGCGCAGCTTCAAGGAAAACGCGTACTCGTCACGGGTGCCACAGGATTTATCGGTGGGCACCTCGCACGTCGCCTCAATGCCATCGCTGCGCACCCCCTTGCCTTGGAACGCAGCCCTGGCAAAGGGCTGTCTCTTATACACATCT
>JAADYZ010000296.1 GCA_010092775.1 Chloroflexota bacterium | reverse complement strand
GATGCGGTCGCCGTGGCAGGAGGGCGCGACGGGGGCGGCAGAGCGGTATCGGGTGCTGGGCCACTGCAAGCCACAAGCACCAAGACCGCGCAGAAGATCAAGGCGATGCGGTTGATGGACATAGGCTAGGCGACTGACGCGCGATATAGGCTGTGCTGATTGATGTACGAGAGGACGGCTGGCAAGGTCAGATAGCGAATGGTGCGATTTTGCGCTGCAAGCGCACGGATCGTCAAGCCCGACAAATCGATCAAGGGTGATTCAATTACCACAAGGTGGTCGCGGAGGCCGCTTAGTCGGCTCGACAGTGTATCCAGATCGTAAGAGATGTTCGGTCGGTTGATCACTGCCAGGGTCGCCTGCTCGACGATACCTTCAGGGTCACGCCAGGTGGGCAGGTCGCGCAGGGAGTCAGAGCCCATAATCAGGAACAACTCAGCAGTGGGGTATTCGGCGGCCAATTCTTCAAGCATGTGAACGGTGTAGTGCGGCCCTGGACGTTCTACGTCGATCATGGACAGCTCAAACTGAGGGTGACCATCGATCGCTAGGCGTAGCATATGGAGGCGATGATCGATCGGCGAAATGTCCTGACCGATCTTGTGAGGGGGCTGGCCAGCAGGCACCCACAGCACTTTTTCGAGATCGAGTTGTTCGCGGGCTTGTTCTGCGATGATGAGATGCCCATGATGGGGTGGGTCAAAAGTTCCACCGAGGACGCCAATCCGACTCATTCACCCCACTCCAGTTCGTAATCGCCAATATAGACGATGTCGCCCTTTTGCACACCTGCGTCTTCGAGCGCACGAGATATGCCCAGGGCTTCCAGAATGCGCTGAAAGCGCATGATCGACTCATGGTATTCCCAATAGGTCATGTTGGCTGCACGCTCGATTCGCGTCCCCAGCACACGATATGAACCGTCATCGCCGCGAGCAATCTCGAAGGCATCCTCGTCATCATCAATGGTGAACACAGGAATTTCTTCTTCAGGCTCTAGCTCCGGCAGTTCATCAAGCCGAGCGAGTGTCAAGCGCATCAAGTTGTGGGTGCCCTGGCGCGTCAAGGCCGAAATGGCCACAATGGGATGTCCAAGGTCGCCGAGGGCTTGCTGCACAATGGGCCAGCGTTCTTGCGTTTGCGGCATATCCATCTTGTTCAACACGATGATTTGCGGTCTATCCGCCAATGCCTCGTCGTAAAGGGTCAACTCCATCATGATTTGATGGAAGTCTGCGATGGGGTCCTCGCCAGTGCCATCCAACATATGAATGAGCAGCCGAGTCCGCTGCACATGGCGTAGAAAGCTATGCCCCAGACCTATGCCGCTGTGAGCGCCTTCTACCAAACCGGGAATGTCAGCGACAACCATATCGCGGTCGTCGACCAGAACCACACCGAGATTCGGTGTGAGGGTGGTGAAGGGATAGGCTGCGATCTTGGGTTTGGCCGCGCTGACGACGGAAATCAGGGTAGACTTGCCCGCATTCGGCACACCAACAATGCCCACATCTGCGATCAATTTGAGCTCAAGTTTCACCCAGCGTTCCCGTCCAGGCTCGCCGCGCTCGGCGATGCGGGGGGCCTGATTGGTGGAGGTTTTGAAACGCGCATTGCCGCGCCCCCCTCTACCCCCACGAGCGACCACAAAGCGCTGGTCGGACTGCGTGAGATCGGCCAGCAGTCGGTCACTTTCGTCTTCGCGGACGATTGTACCAGGTGGCACTTCGATCACCAGATCATCGCCGTTTGCGCCCGTCATGTTGGAACTCCCACCACGGACGCCCGGTTTAGCCCGAAAGTGACGGCTGCGTTCGAATTGAAACAAGGTGTTCATCTTGGGATTGACGACAAGTACAACGTCTCCGCCCTTCCCTCCATCACCACCGGAGGGACCGCCGTAGGGTACGTACTTCTCACGGCGGAAGGTTACCATTCCATCGCCGCCGTCTCCACCCTTGACATAGATGCGTGCTTCATCGCGGAACATAGCGAGTGTAGCTTACCGCGCCATTTCGCAAAGATCAAAATGCGCCGCTGCTTGAGCGGCGCGTCGAAGTGGTATCGTAGACCCGCGCTAGGCTTTAGTGATCGCGATCGACCACCAGGTTAATCAACTCACGCAGGCCATCGACTGCTTCGCTTGGCGGAAGCTTGTCGAGTGCGGCATTGGCCTGCCCAGCCAGCACAGCAGCCATCTTGCGACCTTCCTCAACTGCACCGCTCTCTACGAGACGCTGCTTCACCGCAAAGAGGGGATCGTCGTCTGTTTCCTCAGCAACCGCGACCGCTCCAACTGCGGCGTGGCCGTTACCGCCTACAGCCGCCGCAACGCCACGACCCTGTGCCATGTCGACACCAGCGGCCTTGCCCATCAAACGCGGATCACCAGTCAAGTCGAGCAGATCGTCCACGACCTGGAAGGCCAGGCCCAAATAGAAACCATATTCGCCCAACGCGTCGATGTGGGCTTGATCTGCATCTGCCAGTTCAGCGCCTAGCAGGGCGGCTGCACGGAAGAGCGAGGCCGTCTTCTTCGCTACGATTCGCTGGTAGGTTTCCCGGTTCAGGTCGCCCGCTTTGGCTGCGGCGGCCTGCAAGGTCTCGCCTTCCACCAGGGCGGTAGTCGCCTGCGAAAAGGTGATGTTGAGGTCCTTGTAGGGGGCCATCATCTGATAGACGACTGTAAACAAGAAGTCGCCTGTCAAAAGTGCAAAGGTACGTCCCCAGCGCTGGTTAATGGTCACGCGACCACGACGCAGCGTACCATGATCGTTAATGTCGTCGTGAACCAGGGTCGCCGTATGGACCAATTCGATGGCGGCAGCAATGCGCACGGCGTCATCTACACGGTCTCCACCCATAGCCTGGTGCGCCAGGAAGAGGACGCGCGGACGCACACGCTTGCCACCCGCACTAATGATGTGACGGCTTGCATCTTGCAAGACCTCTACATCAGATTCAACCGCACTCATCATGAGTTCGTCTACCGCTAGAATCGCTTCGTCAAGATTGAATGTCATTTAGGTTATCTCCCAGGAGGGCAGTGTTTGTTACTTTTATAACTTTCTAAAAGTATACAATAGAACGATAGGTTGCGCAAGGTGCAGCCAGCTTAAGGGATTAAGCTTATTCGCTGGGGTCGCTGCGATAGGTGGATGCGACATCTTCAATGCGTGGCAGTTTTCTACGCCCCAGAAGAAATTCCAGTGAGCGCTGGGCGAACAAGAAGAACATCTGCATATCTTTAACACGAGCCAGGTAATAATCGGCCAGTTCGCGTTCTTCGTCGCTTAAGTCTGGCTGGGCATCTTTGAGTTGACGGGCGTTGTCTTCCAACACCTGGAGCGCCACTCCGACCTCCCGCCGTTCACGGCTCTGCAGAACAGAGGTGACGATCTTCCAGAGGTCTGTCTCAGCTTCGTAATACTTACGGCGATCACCTTTGACCCACACTTCGTGGACCATGCCCCAACGCTCCAATGCGCGCATGTTCATGCTGACACTGGCCTTGGATTTCTCGACGGTCTCCTCCAATTCATCCAGCGAAAGGGGAAGGGGGCTCATGAAGAGCGCTCCATAGAGATGGCCCATAACCGGGCTAAAGCCAAAGAAGTCGGTCAACTGGCCAAGACCCTGCATGACGCTGTCGCGGACGGCTCGCAAATTTTCATTCATAAGTCTGCTGCATTCCAACTTTTTAGACAAGTCTGAATGGATTGAACGCTTCCATGTATATCAGACTTAGGGATGAATGTCAACCACCAATTGGGGGCAATCAGCGCCGATCGGCCTGCATAAGCAAGTCGAATAAGGTGACCCCCAGAAAACCGATGAAGACCGTGCAGCTAATGGGCACTTGCCAATAGGTAAACCAGGCCGCTCGCCAGGGGATAATTAAGAAGATCAGATTGGTGGCGATCACAATCGCCACTGCTACTCCAATCCGGATGGCAAATTGGAGCAGCAGTGGGCGGCGCTTGTTACTCATAACGTAGGGCGTCGATCGGGTTGAGGCGAGCCGCCTGGTAAGCTGGATATATTCCGAAGAAGATGCCGATTGAGGCGGACACCACTGTCGCGAGAACGATAATGTCAACGCCGATGACGGTGGTCAGGTCTTGCACGACCTGTTCAGCGATCTGCGCGCCCACCGCCCCAAAGAGAATGCCAACAATGCCACCTGCCAGCGCCAAGAATGTCGACTCGAAGAGGAACTGAAGCAGGATATCACGATTGCGGGCCCCCACTGCTTTCCGCAACCCAATTTCACGGGTGCGTTCGGTGACGGAGACCAGCATAATATTCATGATTCCAATACCGCCGACCAAAAGCGAGATGGCCGCAATGACCCCTAGGAACAAGGTTACCGAACTCGTGATCTGGCCTGCTGCATCTAGAATGTCAGTTTGGGTCAGCAGTTGGAAATCCTGGAAGTCTGCAAACTGAATATTGCGCGAGTCGCGCAGGACCTGCTCAATCTGGATGGCAGCCAGTTCAATCTGATCTTCTGAACTGGCTTCAGCAAAGATCACATCAATCAGGAAACGTCCATCTGGACTGCGTGTCTCAAACATGCGGCGCTGAGCGGTCGATAATGGAATTAGCACCACATCATTTTCGTCGCCAAACGCGCCGCCACCCTTGTCCTCCAGAATGCCAATGACGCGGAAGGGTGTGCCGTTGATGCGAATCGTCTGGTCAATTGGGTTCTCGAACTCCAGGAAGAGGCGATCCACTACGGTGGTCCCCAAAACAGCGACGCGGGCTTCTGACTCCTGATGATCACGCGTGATGAACCCACCGATTTCAGCGGGGAAATTGCGCACGCGCTCGTAATAATCGCGCCATGTCAACGCTTGCCAGATGCCGAAGCGCTTCTCGCGCAAGGCAATTTTATCTACGAAGACCTGCGCATTTTCACGGAGTTGCTTGGGTAATGTATCGACAACCATAGCGACTAATGATCCTGACCTAGATATGCAGCGACAACAGCATCGTTATTGCGTGTTTCCTCCGGTGTGCCAATCCCGATGCAGCGCCCAAAATCCAGCACGGCGATGCGATCCGACACATCCATCACGACGCCCATATCGT
>JAADYZ010000295.1 GCA_010092775.1 Chloroflexota bacterium | reverse complement strand
GCCTTCCTGCTGGACCAACAAACAGAACCGAGCGGCACCCAAGCCATAAGCATTGGGGACTTTCAGCAGGCCATTGAGGTTGATGGTATTTCATTTGCCTACGAAGATGCGCCAGTATTGGAGAACATTACACTGAGCATCAAGAAGGGTGAGATGGTGGCCCTGGTCGGGCGCAGCGGGGCAGGCAAATCGACTCTGGTTGATCTGATTCTACGCTTCTATCAGCCCGACAGCGGCACAATCCGCCTGGATGGACAGCCTATCAGCAACTACCAACTAGATAACTACCGGCGTTTATTCGGTGTTGTCTCCCAAGATGGAGCCTTGTTTAACGACACTGTTCGCCAGAACATCGCTTACGCTCGACCAGACTTGCGCGACGAGCAGATTGAGAAGGCAGCACGCATTGCCAACGCGCATAACTTCGTCCTCAACGATCTTCCGGAAGGCTACGACACCTTGCTTGGTGAGCGTGGTGTGCGCCTGTCTGGTGGGCAGCGCCAGCGCATCGCGATTGCACGCGCCGTGGTGGACGAGCCGCCAATTCTGGTGCTCGACGAAGCGACCAGCGCTCTCGACACCGAGTCTGAGCGACTGGTGCAAGAGGCGATCGCCCGCGTGGTGCAGGGCAGCACGGCCATCGTGATTGCCCACCGCCTATCCACCATCCGCATGGCCGATAAGATCGTGGTGTTGAAGGCGGGCCGAATCGTCGAGACGGGTACTCACGATGAGTTAATCCAGCTCAACGGTGAGTATCGCCATCTGCACGATCTCCAGTTCAGCGAGAATGGCGCAATTCCAGCTCAAGCGGTTGCACCCGTCAATTAAGGAGTCAGCACAATGCCAGCTCAGGTCCCGCATGGATTTCCCGATACCCTGGCCGCTTGGTCAGTCGATGACTTGCTTGAGGTTTACTGCATTGCCCCCGAACGCTATCGGGAGGTGATCGCCGGCCTGACGCCTGAGGAATTGACCCAACGACCCGAACCCGGCGAATGGTCGGTTATCGAAGTGGTGATGCACGTTGCCGACGCGGAAGCAGTCGCGGCGCATCGAATCCGTACCATCTGGGCCGAACCGGGCAACACCCTAAGCCCCTACAATGAGGACCGCTGGTCGCGCGAACTGCGCTACAACGAAGCCAGCCTGGATGACTTGGAAGACGCTCTTGTGTTATTCGGAGCTTTGCGCAGCGCCACCACACGCTTGTTCCGGATGGCGACCGAAGCGGATTGGCAGAAGGCCTGCCCTCATCCTGAATGGGGACAACTGACGCTACGTAATATGCTTGATCTATATACAGAACATGGCGAGCGACATATCGAGCAAATCCTGGCAGCACGGCATGTCATTGGCAGAGTTTTGGATTATCAGGTACTTATTACTGAAAGATTGTACTAGAAAGCAATGCTTATCCACTAGCCACCCAGAAAG
Organism: Chloroflexota bacterium; assembly: GCA_010092775.1. GTDB lineage: Bacteria > Chloroflexota > Anaerolineae > Aggregatilineales > UBA3940 > TC-71. The sequence goes on along the minus strand of JAADYZ010000295.1, from coordinate 6,531 downwards.
AGCGATCCTATGCCTAAATCTGCTGTGAAGTCACAAAACGCCCCGCGCGCCATCGGCCCCTACTCGCAAGCCATTGTTAGCGGAAACCTCGTATTCTGCTCAGGCCAAATCGGGCTTGACCCGGCGACGGGCAAATTGGTCTCCGGGGGTGTTGCAGCCCAAACCAAACAGGCGATCGACAATTTGAGTGCTGTGTTAGAGGCTGCTGGCGTCGGGTTAGACAACGTCGTCAAGACGACTGTCTTCATGGTCGATATGGATGACTACGCACGGATTAACGACGTCTATGATAAGGCCTTCAAAGTCTTTGCCGACTTTTACAATCAACCTTTCCCAGCCCGTTCAGCCGTGACAGTGCGTGCCCTACCACTGGGGGCCCTCGTCGAGATTGAAGCCATCGCGATTCGCAGCTAGTCCAGACCGTCGAAGCCATCATCACCGTAGAGTGCATCGCTGTTCTTCTTGCGTTTGCGCTTTGTGTGGACGCCTTGCAGCTCTCCCCCCATCGCCATATAGAAGGCTTCGTCGTAGGCCCGCGTTTTGATCACCACAGGCATCGGAACGGCGTGCCCTAGGACGATGGCCTGCTGGCGCGTGTCTAGCCGGGCCAGCACTTCACGCAGCCCCGCCGCCCCACTAACCCCCATCAGCACAGCGGTGATGTCGCGATCGTTGTCGAGTAGGGCAGTCACACGCGTCCCGATCTGTGACATCACTTCTTCATCGATCGCGCTAGGCCGCTGGTCAACGATCAACAAGGTGACTTTGTATTTACGCAGCTCACGTGCAATGGTGCCAAAAATGGTCTGCTGGGCGATCTTGGGTTCGAGGAACTTATGCGCCTCTTCGATGGTGATCATCAACTGAGGCGGCTCTTTAGCACGATCGCCGAGCGATTCCTCGACCTTCTTCACATAGTGATCGCGGATGCGGCGGGTGAGGTAGTTGGCCACCAGGATGTAAGCCTCAAGCGAGTTACCATAGCGGCCAAACTCCAGCACGACGTTGGTCCGATTTTCGAGATAATCGATAATTTGCTTAACCGAGTCACCCTGGGGCTGTGGCGTCAAGAAGCCCCAGCGCTGGAAGCGCTCCAAGCGACGGCGCAATGCGCTCATCGACGAAGCATTGATCGAGGTTGTTTCAACAATCTCTTCCAGGTCTTCGACATCTGCCGTCAAGAAGGTCTGGATCCAGTTTTCCTTCCAAATGCGCTTGAGCGTGTAGGCCGCGTCTAGCATGGCGTCGGAGATGTCCATCGTGTTGCGCAGCGCTCCCAAGTCCTCCGGCTCGATGTCGCTATACGCCAGTGTCACCACCACATCGTAGGGCGCATTGCGTCGGCGTGATGATTCGGGGTCCAGGGTAAAAATCGAGAGGCGATCTGGGAAGAGCTGCTTCAATCCTTTGTCAACGCGCCCGTGCTCGTTATGCACTTCCCACCCGTAGTCGTTGTGCATATCGAAGACCAGATTAACTGCCGAGCGGCGTGAGATCACACCAGCCAGCAGAATACGACACAGGTAACTCTTGCCTGTACCGCTCTTGCCGAAGATGCCCACAGATCGTTCGGTCAGGCGTTTCAGATCGACGTTGATCTGGGTATTTTCCAGTTCAAGCGGATTCCCGATATGGAAGTGTGCCTCATCTTCGTGGCCAAACACGTCGTTAATATCGCGTTCAGTCGCGGTCCAGACGGGTTGGAAATGCGGGGGGATGGTTCGGACGGGACCAACTTCGCTCTCTTTGTTGATCATCAACATGGGCGAGACATGCATCGTGCCGTAAGCCATCGACCCCATATAGACTTCAGCCAGATATGGGTTCGAGGTATCCGGTGGGGTGTTAGTGATCTGGGCGTTGGTGTTGCCCAAACCGATATCGGTGATCATGCTAAAAAAGCGGTTGTGCCTGCCATCGTGGTCGCGTCCATGCACCACCACATAACGTCCTGCGGCCAACTCTTCAATGTCGGTGTGTGGATCGAGTTTCACTTCAATGCCTCGGCTGAGCGATCCACCAACAACCACCCCCAACCGACCGGCACGTGCGCCAAAAAAGGCGTCCAGTTCACTTGCACTCTGGCTCATAATTGGATTTCCCGAAAACAAACTCTAGCAATACGCAGAAAGGAAGGGGTCAAGCTGGCTCTCCAGGGTAGATCAAGCGAAGGAGATGGTCCAGTCGGGCCATATCGTTGCTCAGCAAGCGAGCTAATTCACGCCCAGCGCTGACCAGGAAGGGATACTGCTCATGGGCAGGCAGGGTTTGCGCAGCCAGTAGTAAATTAGCGGCCACAAGCTGCTCGCTGGGCACCTGGGAAGAAGACAACACAACCCGGAAATAGTCGAAGCGGGTGGCCAGCTCTTGCACTTCATCAGCGGTACATAGGAAGACCGGGTCCAAACTGAGGGGTGGGCGCGGTGGCAAGGCATGGCGAAGGCTGCCATCATACGCGCGAAAGCCGACCGCTAGCACACTCATCTCGACTGGGACCAACCGATGATGATGTTGATCGTTAATGGTCTCTTCACTGACGCTGTCCGCCAAGACCAGCTGCCGGATCATCGGATCGTCGTCAATGTGGATGTTGTAAAGCAACCCATAAATCGGCTCGCGGGTGCTGCCATTTTGCGGCTGCGCCCGCACCAACATACCAAACTCAGGCTGCTCAATGTGGCTGATCCGTGTACCAGCAGAAAACCCCGACGTGCTGGCACGCAGCACCCGCCCAATGGGTTGATCGGGTGTCCAATGATTATTCATTCCATTCATACCTGCTAGCCTCTTTTACTCTTCCCACTCCAACGGTTCATATCAAAACGACTCTTACCGGCTCGTCCGATCATCTTGCTCATCTGCTTCGCGCTGTCAGCTACGTCAAGGCCATTGCGCAGCATGGCCACCTTGATCATCATGTCAAGCTGGCGCGACTCATCCGAGCGGACGGTAGCCAATTCGTCCGCTCGCATCAGCACATAGGGATAGCGCTTGGTAATCTGTTGGCACTGGTGATAGAGCAAGGCCTGCATCTGGCTGATGAGCATCCGATTCTTGGTCACCCACATCGGGATGTCAACCCGCACCACGTGCGGGCGCTCATCTGGGCCTGCCACGTTCAAATAGAAAAACGCGATCTCTAGATCGTCGCCACCCGTGTTACGGAATTCCTTGTTCTGGGGCGACATCTGAACGAACAGCGGTGAGCGTTCAGCCGGGCCGAGCAGATGCGCATACAAGAAGCGATCATACAGCCCTTGCAGCTTACCGCTGTGCGAGAGGCTCGTACGCGTCACGTGCTCAGGCTCAAGCGTTAGCAAATGCAACAGACGCACCATAAAAGTGCTGCCCGGTACATCGGTGTAGCCGGCCAAGCCCGCGTTGATGCCCGCCAAGCGATCCATCGCGCTGAAGTAGAGCTTCAACAGTTGCAGCCGCTCCGGCACTTCACGACCCATCACGAACAGAAGCGGGCCATCTTGCAAGGTGATCAAGGGTTCAGCCGCCTCACGTTGATGCCAGGCATGTTCTGCCAACGCGCTCATTTCGTAGACCTGCCGCCGTGCGTTGATCACTCGATTCGTGATCAGACCCTCACCGTTCTGGTACAAGTAAATCGAGTCGTAAAACAGATACGGCTCGATCAGAATTTCCGGGATTTGGTTGGTGCCATGTGGCACGATGATGGTCCCGATGTTGATCAAGTAGTACTGCGCCGCGTTGTGCTCGTTCGGGTAGACTTGGGAGCCGTCAGTGGCGATCAGAGTGGCCCGCTCAGGCAGATTGGCTGCCATATAGCTGTCCATGATCGGCTCGTCCAAGGGTCGCGCACCACGATAGCCCGCATCGCGTGCCACTGCCTGCTGCACCCGATCGAGAATGTAGGGCAGCGCATCCGGATGAGCGTGGGCCTCCATGATGCTCAAGGCTAGCTCGATTTTGTCGTGATTCTCTTGTTCTTGGCTGGCCAGATAACTACCCATCTGATCAACCTGACCGGTTAGCTTGTGAAATTCCAGTACCATAGGCTTGATTTCGTTATTGTTCCGTTTGTTCGAATTATAACACAAACGAACATTTGTGTTTCATCAGAGCTGCTTCCCGCACCATGCCCGATCGACACGTAGCGATCTAGCCTTTTGGCGGGGGCTGAGCGCTCCGTTATAATCGCGTTGGGTTGTTTGTAGGTTCACAAGCAAACTCACTCCACACACCGTGAGCGCTCAGGCAGGTTGGTATGTTTGAATCCGGAGAGAAAGTCGGACCATACGAGGTCATTAGCAAGCTGGGACAGGGTGGCATGGCCACTGTGTTCAAGGCTCACCACACCAACCTCGATCGCTTTGTGGCCATCAAGGTGATGCATCCGGCTTTCAAGCAGGACGAGAACTTCCTGGCCCGCTTCGAGCGCGAAGCGCGATTAATCGCTCGCTTGGAACATCCAAACATCGTCCCGGTTTACGACTTTGACGACTATGAGGGCAACCCCTATCTGGTCATGCGCTTCATTGAAGGGCAAACGCTCAAGGCGATCTTGAAGGCTGGGCCGCTCAGCGCCGTCCGGATCGCTCAGATTGTCGGCGGGGTGGGCGCTGGCCTACAGTACGCACACGAGCAGGGCGTCCTTCACCGTGACATCAAGCCCTCCAACATTATGATCACCAACGATGGAAAAATCTTCCTGACCGACTTTGGCCTGGCTCGCATGGCGACCACCGGGGAGAGCACCATCTCGCGCGATATGTTACTGGGGACACCGCAGTATGTGTCGCCAGAGCAGGCACAAGGCACAGACGAACTCGGCCCAAGGTCCGACATCTATTCGCTAGGCGTTGTGATCTATGAGCTAATTGTTGGGCGGGTGCCCTTCAGCGCCGATACCCCCTATGCCATTATTCACGATCACATCTTCACGCCACTGCCACGTCCCCGTAAGATCAAGCCGGAAGTCCCACAGCCCATTGAAGACTTCTTGATCAAGGCGCTGGCGAAGAAGCCAGCCGACCGCTATCTAAGCGTGGCGGAGATGGTAGGGGCTTTCAACACAGCCCTGGAGGAATCCGGTGAGGCGAGCCTAGCGGCCGCATCAGCCGCCAAGCCGCTGCCCGAAAGCACGGTACGTGCGAGGGCCGCTTCCGCCGCCAACACACCCGTTATTCGAAGTGTCGCAGAGAGCGCCGCCGATCCCTCTCTGACGCTACGTTTACGCCGCCTGCGCCGCCGCCGCATGATCTGGCCGCTTATTGGCATCATCCTCTTGATCCTCGTAATGGTGACCAGCAGCTTGACCATCAGCCAGGCTGTCATTGATACCCTTGACGATGTGTACAACGTGGAATATGACGACGACAGCACCTTGCCAACTGCCATTCCTTAGCCTAACTACTCTTTAGAAAAGGATACACCACACTATGCGCACACCGATCATTGCCGCCAACTGGAAGATGCACAAGACCATTCAGGACGCGCTCGATTTCGTCAAGGAAGCCAAAGACGACCTCAACGCCATTACAGGCTCCGACAAGGCGATCTGTGCTCCGGCTGTTTTGCTTGCCCCCCTTAAGGATGCCCTGGCAGGCAGCAACATTCTGCTGGGTGCCCAGAACATGCACTGGGAGACACACGGTGCCTTTACGGGTGAGATCTCCCCGCTGATGCTGCAAGGTCTGGTTGATCTGGTTATTATCGGCCACTCCGAGCGCCGCCAGATGTTCGGCGAGACCGACGAAACTGTCAATAAGAAGATCAAAGCGGCATTAGCTCACGACATTACACCAATCTTTGCTTTCGGTGAAACACTAGAACAAAACCAGAGTGGCGAGGCGGCCATTATTTGCAGTAATCAGGTTAAGGCTGGTTTGGACGGAATACAGGTCGATGACGCCAAGCGGGTCATCCTCGCCTACGAACCCATCTGGGCGATTGGAACCGGCATCTCTGCCACGCCAGAAGACGCCAATCGCATCATCGGGAGTGTGGTGCGTGCCACCTTGGGCGAGCTTTACGGCGAGGCCGTTGCGCAGGAGATGCGCATTCAATATGGTGGCAGCATGAAGCCGGCTAATGTTGAAGAACTGATGGCGCAGCCAGAGCTTGACGGTGGTCTGGTTGGTGGCGCATCGCTCAACCCAGAGACTTTCATCCCGCTGGTCAAAGCTGCCGCTGCGGCCCGCAGCTAAGGCATAGGCGGAACAGGATCAGTTATGCCAGAATGGATGATCCCCTGGATTATCGTCGGGTTGGTGATTTACCCGCTGATCCTGATTGAGAGATGGATTCACCGCCATGTGCAGGGCCTGGGGCTGTTGATCAGCAACGACCCGCAGGTGGCGGTGCTGGTGTACTACATCGCCATGCTGCCTGGCGTGATTCTGCACGAGGCCAGCCAATGGCTCCTGGCTCAAATTCTGCGCGTGCCGATCAAGAACTTTCAAATCTGGCCCGATCAGCAAAAAGGCCAGACCGTTCGCCTGGGTCTGGTCGACATCGAGGATACCGACAGTGTACGCGCCACCCTAATCGGGGTCATTC
>JAADYZ010000294.1 GCA_010092775.1 Chloroflexota bacterium | reverse complement strand
GAGGTGGAGCGGATGCGTGGGGCAAGCCTGCAAATGTTCCGCGAGATGGGGGATCGCTTTGGGCTGGTGTTGGCCTTGCAGATGCTCAGTCTGGCCAAATTCTCTCGTGGGCACTTTGATGAAGCGGCGGAGTTGATCGCTGAATTGATTCAAGCAGCAACCGAGACCAAGCAGATGGACAAGGTATCGCCTGCCTACGTCGATATGGCCAACATCCGCATCATTCGCGGCCAATTCCAAGACGCCGAGCGCCAGCTAGCCGCGTCCAAGGCTGTTCTGGACGGTCTCGGAGACGCCGCACCACCTTTCCGTTGGGCCGAGTATACCAACTCCCTCGGCGATCTGGCGCGTGCGCGCGGTGACCTGGACCGGGCTGAGCAGCTCTACCACCAGTCGATCGTTCTGATGAACGACACGAACCATTTGCCAATGATTGGCTATCCTATCTTAAATCTGGGGCGGGTCGCCTATCTTCGCCAGGATTATGAGGAAGCCGCCCAACGTGCAGAGGAGGCTCGCCAACGCTTTGAGCGGGGTGGTGCCGAGCCGCGTGCCGGGGCACTGGCCAGCAACCTGGTGGCGCTCGTTGCCACCGCACAAGGCAATCTCAACCAGGCTCGCGAGGCTCTGGCCCAGGCCTTCAGCATCATCCGCGGAATGCGCTATCCGCCTGCCACCTTAGAGACCTTCATCGCCTTGGCCGATCTGCTGGCAGCGGAAGGTCAAATCGAACGCGCTGTTGAGCTGCTCGCCCTGATTGAGTCTCACCCGATGACAGCAGAGGAATTTCGCGCTTGGGTGCACCAGCGCTTGGAAGGTCTAGAAGACCAACTCGATCCGCCAGCTTTCGCCGCCGCCATCGAGCGTGGACAGGCACTCGACCTTGAGGCCGTGCTAGCCGATCAAGTTGCGGCCTATTTGCCGGCCTAACAGCAATCCAGCCAATGAAGCGGTCAGCCCCAATCCGGGGCTGATTTTGATTCCTCATAGTCGCTGTCATGGCCTATACCGATCGGATCACCAACATCTGTGACAAAAAGCACTCCTGCTGCGCCAGGTCGGATGTCATAATCTTATTGTGAGAGAAATCACATATATGAACGCGTTTATATATGTGGATATCTGCAATCAACTTGAGACATGCTGGAGTTCAGAAAGACAAAACTATGCGCCGATCTCAATCCAAGATTCGCCTTTTGCTCGTGGCCGTCCCACTGGCCTTTGCGCTGACAGGCGCTTTGGTCGGCTATGTGGCGGCGGAGGCCGACCCATTGCCTCCAGCGTCGGTTGGCTCGGAACGCCTTACCCAACAAACTGTAGAAGACTGTGGTGCCTGTCACCCGCAGTCCGTAGAAGCATTCACTGGCAGTCTGCACGCCGCCGCCTTTGAGGCTGGGGAGTTTGATCTTACTTGCGAAGGCTGCCACGGAGAAATCCCAGAGGGACATCCTGAAGAGGCCGTTGATGCTGGCCTCGCCCAGGAGTCCTGCCAGGGATGCCACGCTCAGACCCAGGCGGAATTCACTGCGTCGCCCCATGAAGAGACGGGCCTCGACTGCATGAGCTGCCACTATGCTCACAATAACGGCCTACGCCTGGAAGATGCCACTGCCCAGTGTTTGAACTGCCATGGCCAACAGCTTGAGGGCGTGCTCCACACCACGCACGTAGAGACAGGGCAAAGCTGCCGCACCTGTCACGGCTGGATTCCGCCCGACCAGCTTGAGCTGATGACAACGGAGAAACCCTATACTGGTCACGACTTTGTTGTTGGGCTTGACTCCTGCGTCGATTGCCACGCTGAAGAGGGGCAGGCTGCTGAGACGACAGTCGAGGAATTACCCGAAGAGACCGTTCTAGCAGGGCAAGCGGCCATCACCCGGGTGGAACAACTCGAAAACGCCATCGAACGTGTTGCGGAGCAGCAGGAAAACCAGACCAGGCTGTCTGTCGTGGGCGGCGCAGTCGCCGGCTTGCTCCTGGGTGGGCTGGGTACTTGGGCCGCACTGCGCTTCCGCAATGCAACGCACATCATGAATGATGAAGACGAAAATCCAGAAGGTGGGGATGATCATGAAGCCTGAGAAGCCGCTCGATAATCCGGCCAACGATGAACTAGTAACCGATATTGACCGCCGCGCAGCGTTGAAACTGATGACGGCGGCTGGCATCGCAACGGCAGTTGCTGCCACACTGACAGTCCCTTTCAACAATGAACAAGCCGTCAAGGCGAGCGCGCCGCAAGACGCCGCACGTGGTGACAGCCCGCACAACTGGATCATGATCATAGACCTCCAGAAGTGCATCGGCTGCCAATATTGCATTTTCGCTTGCCAGGCGGTCAACGATGTGGCCGACGACATGCAGTGGAACGTCTATCTGCCGGAGGTCACCGCAACCGGTGAGACTTTCCACATGACGCGCCCCTGCCTCCACTGCCGCAGCGCACCCTGCACGGATGTCTGCCCGACCAGCGCCACTTACCAACGTGCCGATGGTCTGGTGATCATGGATTACGACCGCTGCATCGGCTGCCGTTACTGCCAGGTGGCCTGCCCCTATGACGTGCGCCGCTTCAACTGGACGAACCGCCGCAATGAGGAGCGCGTCAACACCCTCCAGCCGGAATGGGGTTCACCGGAGATTGAACGCCGTGCTCGCGGTGTGATCGAGAAGTGCTCGTTCTGCGTGCAACGCATCGATCGCGCTTATCAAACCGGCCAGACGCCCGGCGAGGATCGCGGCGTGACGCCAGCTTGCGTCAACATTTGCCCAGTCGGCGCACGGAAGTTTGGCGACCTCAACGATGAGACATCCGAAGTCGCCAGGATTGTGGCGAACACGCCCACTTTCCGCTTGCGTGAAGAACTGGGTACCGAGCCAAACGTCTACTACGTACCGGCTGAAGGGATGATTGCGACATGACAACTGCAACCCTAACACCACGCGCTCAACAGCCCTTGCGCCAGCCCCCCTTTCTGATCTGGCTGGGCTTCCTGGGTATTCTGCTCGTGTGGGGCCTGATCTCTGGCATTATGGTCTTTGGCCAGGGTTTGGGTGTCACTGGCCTAACGGATCAAGTGCCCTGGGGCTTATGGATCGCCCTTGACCTCTCGGCAATCAGCCTGGGTGCTGGCGCCTTCATCTTCTCAGCGATCGTCTATCTGCTGAAGATTGAACGCTTCCAGGTCTTTGCGCGGGCTGCTGTTTTGGTCGGCTTCCTTGGTTACACCTCGGCGATGCTAGCGCTGGCCCTCGACATTGGCCGTCCTGATCGCTTCTACTTCCCTGTAATTTACCCGAACGTCCACTCTGTGCTGTGGGAAATCACCATGTGCGTGATCTTCTACTTCGCCGTATTGGCCGCTGAGTTGGCACCGGTCGTGCTGGGCAGCCAATTCTTCAGCCGGTGGCCGCAAGCCAAGCAGATCGGTCATACCATCCACCGCTTTACGCCCATCCTGGCCGTATTTGGCCTGGGCCTCTCACTCTTGCATCAATCATCACTGGGGGCAACTTATGGCGTCGTCGCTGCGCGCCCGCTCTGGTTTAAGCCCAGCCTGCCGGTGATGTTCATCCTGTCGGCGGTGGCTGGCGGTACAGCCGCCACTATCCTCGGCAGCTTGATCGTCAGTCGACTGCGCGGTAAATACGTCGTTGACCGCAAGGTGATTAGCCAGGCGGCCATCATTGGCGGCTCGTCGCTGGCCCTCTATCTCTACATCAAGATTTGGGACTGGGCCACCACCCAATACTACGCGGGTACAGCCGCCGTAGAGGAGGGAATCAGCCTGCTACAGGCCACAACGCCATATGGCTTCACCTACTGGACCTTTGAGGTGCTGCTGGGCGGCTTGATCCCCTTGATCATCTTCTTCTGGGCGCGATCGCGCAAAGATGATTTTGCCCTGATGCTCGGTTGCCTGCTGACCATTGTCGGGGTGGTCTTCCTTCGTTGGAATGTGACCGTTTCCGGTCTGATCGTGCCGCTCGATTGGTCACCCGGCGAGGCCTTCTTGTTCGCGCGCAACTTCTACGCACCGACCCTGCCGGAGTTGGGCGCCTTCTTTGGCATCATTGCCTATGCACTAGCAGGGTTCACACTCGCGGTGACCTTCTTGCCTATCTATGAAGAGGACCACAGCGATCATCATGACGACGCCGATCACGCTCCGGTTGAAGTCGTCAGGCCACCCGCTGAACCTGCCACTGGCTAAGCGAAGCACCATCCTCAACAGGAGCGATCGAAGCGGTCGCTCCTGTTTTCTTTTCTTCGTTTTTCCTCAACTATCAGCATTAGTTATCGAAAGTGCGCTCTGTCATGCCTAAGGGGTGACAGGTGTTACCTGTTTCTCATATGTGCGTGTTCTAAAATAGCCCCATTGCAACGTTTACAACACGAAAACGACCAATTCTGTCTAACTCAGGAGACAATTGATGGCAGACTCAACGCTCAACAATCCGACCGAACTGCCGGTTGAGCTTCAACCCGCACGCAGTTCAAGCCGAGTGAAATTCATCATCGGTGGTGTTTTGCTGTTGGCCGCGGTTGCCTACTTGGTTATTGG
>JAADYZ010000293.1 GCA_010092775.1 Chloroflexota bacterium | reverse complement strand
GAATCGCGATTTATCTGCGCAATCGCTTTGAACAGAAATGGTGATCAACATGGCAACAATGGACTTGCAAGACGAGGAACTCGCGCTCCGCACGCGCAATGTCAATGTTTACTATAGTGATAACCTGGCCGTTCGTGATATTAATATGGACGTCAAGCGCCAGCATATCACCGCACTTATCGGCCCATCAGGTTGTGGCAAGAGCACCTTGCTGCGCTGCTTCAACCGCATGAACGACTTGATCCCGACCGCTCGTGTTGAAGGGCAAATCCTCTACAACGAGGAAAACATCTACGATCGTGAAGTGGACGAAGTCGAAGTACGCCGCCGCATCGGTATGGTGTTCCAGAAGCCGAACCCCTTCCCCAAGTCGATCTACGAAAACATCTCTTTTGGGCCGAAAATCAACGGCTATAAGGGCAACATGGATGAGCTGGTTGAGCGCACTCTGCGCCAGGCCGCCTTATGGGATGAGGTCAAGGATCGTTTACAAGATAACGCTCTTGGTTTGTCAGGTGGTCAGCAGCAGCGCCTGTGTATTGCCCGCGCCCTGGCGACCGAGCCGGATGTGCTGCTGATGGACGAGCCGGCTTCAGCGCTTGACCCAATCGCCACTCTTAAGATCGAAGAGTTGATGCAGGAACTGAAAGAAAACTACACCATCATCGTGGTGACCCACAACATGCAGCAGGCCGCTCGCGTCTCTGATATGACCGCCTTCATGTCGGTTGATCGTGAGAACCCAGATGAGCGTATCGGCTACATGGTAGAATACGGTCCCACTGAGCAGATCTTCACTGCGCCAAACAAGCAAGAGACCGAAGACTACGTGGCAGGTCGTTTCGGTTAATCGATTTTCCCATTGCCATATTCACTCTAGAGCGAGAAAGCTCCCTATGTGCACACTATGGGGAGCTTTCTCGCTTAAATCGTGTTAGACTCGGCAACAGGGTTAGGAACGAGACCTCACCCATCTAACACATCCCATTTGTACGGTTTATCGATTTACGTGTGAACCCGCTAGACGAGCCCCCATTACGTCCTCAGTCGATGGCACAGATCGCACATCGATTGTGTTGGATGCTGCCTCATTGCTGCACTGCCACCCTTCGTGAACAGATTAATCAAGGTATTGATAGGAGTTTGCAGTGACCCTCGATGTCATTATCCTGGCCGCAGGCAAAGGTACGCGCATGAAGTCGCGTTTGCCGAAGGTGCTACATCCGGTCGCGGGGCAACCAATGATCCTGTACAGTGTTGAGGTAGCTCAAGTCGCCAGTCATCCACCGGTATTGATCATTGGGCACGGCAGTGATGCGGTCAAAGAAATCGTTGGCGACCGCGCACGCTATGTGATGCAGCAGGAGCAGCTTGGCACGGGGCATGCTGTGATGCAGGCGCAGAGCACGCTAGAGGGCCACAGCAACGCTGTGCTCGTCATTTACGGGGATATGCCTCTATTGCGCGCAGAAACGCTCCAGGCGCTTTACGAGGCGCAGCAGGCGCATACTGGCCCCTTCAGCATGTTAACCAATGTCACTGATACACCGCGCGGCTTTGGACGCATTCTCCGCGATGAGAATGGCTTTGTGACTGCTATTGTGGAAGAAGCACATGCTACCGTCGAACAGCGGGCTATCCGCGAAGTCAACTTGGGCATCTATTGTTTTGATGCAGCTTGGCTTTGGGCGCATCTCAAAGACATTCCGATAAGCCCAAAGGGTGAGTATTATTTGACCGACCTGGTCGAGATTGCTGTACGCGAAGGCGGCCAGATAAACGCCCTGCCGATGACGGATTCAGGTGAGGTGTTAGGTGTGAACACCCGTGTTCATCTCGCGGAGGCTGAAGCCGAGATGCAAAGGCGCATCAACGAACGGTGGATGCTGGCGGGCGTGACACTTATTGATCCAAGTCGCACTGTGATTCATGCACAGGTGCAGATCGGCCAAGATACGGTCATCTGGCCGGACTGCTATTTGCTCGGCGAGACTGTCATCGGCGAAGCCTGCCGCATTGGTCCGAATTCGACATTGCTCAATGCCAATCTGGGCGACCGTTGTCAGGTGCAGTACTCGGTCATTGAATACGCGACGCTGGAAGATGACGTCGATGTAGGTCCATTTGGCCACTTGCGTAAAGGCGCGTACCTGGAAGCGGGTGTGCACATGGGCAACTTTGGTGAGGTCAAGAACAGCCGACTGCGGCGCGGCGTGAAGATGGGCCACTTTGGATACCTCGGCGATGCCGACGTCGGTGAGGATACCAACATCGGTGCGGGTACCATCACTGCCAATTATGATGGGATGCAAAAACACAAAACGCAAATTGGGCGTGACGTCTTTATCGGTAGCGATACTGTGCTAGTTGCCCCCGTTATCATTGGTGATCAAGCACGTACAGGTGCTGGCGCTGTGGTGACTAGAGACGTTGACGCTGGGAATCTAGTGCTAGGGGTACCGGCCAAGCCGCGCCCCAAAGATGAGCATAAACCACAGGAAGAGACGCAGTGACATTCCTTATTGTAAGTGCTGCTCTGCTCATACTGCTGCTCTTGATGAGCGCCTGGCTGGCGGTGTCATACGTCTCATTGAGCGAATACAGCCGTCAGAGTATGAAAGAAGCCGCCGAGAGCAACAAGCGAGCCAGGATTGTCCTCAGTTCAACGGAGGACAATCCGCGAATGTTGGAAGCGATTGCCCTGGCCAATCTGGTAACTCTGTTCCTGTTTGCCGGGTTGCTGACGATTGTTGCATCAACGCAGCTTGCTCAATGGCTTGGGCAGACGGATATCTTTGCTGCACAGGCTGGAGTCCTGTTTTTCGTTGCCCCGCTGATTGTGCTGCCGATTGCTGGTTACATCAGCTACCTATTGGCTGAGGTCCTGCCTCGCCACGTGGCGCTGCTCAACAGCGAAGCCTGGGCGTTGCGCGTCATTGGTGTTGGGCGACTGCTCTCTAGCACCTTGGGGCCACTGGTCACGCTCGGTGGCAGTTTTGCCAAGTTGGTTGTCCCCCCGCCAAGCGACCGCGACCGCGAGTCTTCGCATGTGATTGAAGAGAAAATCATGACCCTGGTCGAGGCAGGGGAAGAAGAGGGGAGTATTGAGCAAGAAGAGCGCGACATGATCTACTCGATCTTTCAGCTCGATGAAACCTGGGCGCGCGAGATTATGGTGCCGCGTATCGACATAGCTGCGCTGGAGGTGACCACACCGCTGCTTCAGGCGCGTAGAATGATCGTCGATGCCGGTCACTCACGCGTTCCTGTGTTCGATGGCTCTTTGGATCACATCAAGGGTTTACTTTACGCCAAGGACCTGCTGGCGCTTGATCCGTCTTCCTTCACAGATAAAACCCCCGACCTCACGCGCTTCTTGCGCCCAGCGTTGTTCATTCCAGAGTCCAAGCGGGTGTCTGATTTGTTGCGCGAACTCCAGAATCGCAAGGTGCATATGGCCATCGTCATCGACGAATATGGCGGTACGGCAGGTCTGGTTACAATCGAGGATATTGTAGAGGAGATTGTGGGTGAGATTCGGGATGAGTATGACTTCGAAGAAGAAGCGGCCTACCAGACCATCAGCGAGGGCGAGTTTATCTTCGATGCCCGCATCGACTTAGACGACTTCAATCGTCTGCTAGGGGTTGATCTCCCGGCGGATGAGAGTGATACATTGGGTGGTTTCATCTATGAGCAGTTGGGGCGCGTCCCCATCCCTGGCGAGGAGATTAAGACGCCTGCTTTGCATATGCGCATCCAAGACGTTGAAGATCAGCGCATCGGGAAAGTGCGGGTCGAGCGGGTCGTGAGCAGCCAGGATGAACCAGCAGAACGCACCAAGGAGCGTTCCAAAGGTGGTGAGGAGTCTGATGGATCCTGAGTTGGAGCTGCCCGCAGAATATGCAAAGCTGGTTGATGCCGCACGCGACGTCCGTCAGCGAGCCTATGTCCCTTACTCAAATTATGCAGTGGGCGCGGCTTTACTGGCAGAAGATGGGCAGATCTTCACGGGCTGCAATGTAGAGAACGCCTCCTATCCGGCGACGATTTGTGCAGAACGGGTTGCAATGACCAAAGCTGTCTCGGAAGGGCAGCGCAGGTTCAAGGCGATAGCGGTGGTTACTGCGACAGGTGGGATGCCTTGCGGCATTTGCCGCCAGTTTATGAACGAGTTTGCCCCCGAGCTAATGGTGATCGTAGCAGACTTAGAACGTGTGAATGACATCGTGTCCCTTGCCACGCTCTTCCCCGCCAGCTTCAACGCCCAGTCGCTCGAAGAGTAGCTCATGCCTGCCACACGCGTCTTTCGCACCGAGGCGATCGTGATGCGCCGCCAGAATTTAGGCGAGGCTGATCGTCTGCTGACCCTCTTCACCCGAGAGCGTGGCAAACATAAGGCCATCGCCAAAGGCGTGCGCAAGGCCAAGAGCCGCAAAGCTGGTCATTTGGAGTTGTTTTCGCGCACTGACCTCTTGATTGCTCAGGGCCAGACTTTCGATATCGTGACCCAGGCCGAACTGCTCGATGGCTTCACACCGCTGCGCCAAGACCTGGAGAAGCTGGCCTATGCCTCTCACTTCATCGAACTGGCCGACGCATTTAGCGAAGAGGGCGATGAGACTAATCCGTTGTACGCGCTGCTAGCTGGTGGGTTGTTGTGGCTTTGCGACACTCAAGACATGCGCCGCACGTCCCGCACCTATGAACTCAGGCTACTTGATCTGGTTGGGTATCGCCCGGAGTTATTCCACTGCATTGTCTGTGGTGAGATGCTGCGTGCAGAGGATCAATTCTTTAGCCCCTACGACGGTGGTGTTGTCTGCCCGAGCTGCGCCCTGCTCCACCCTCG
>JAADYZ010000032.1 GCA_010092775.1 Chloroflexota bacterium | reverse complement strand
GGATGGCCATTACCGGCTGCTTGCCGAATGGCTCGCCAACAACGAGACGGTCTACTTTTTTGAGAGCGAACACTACGGCCCGATGCAGAATTCGCTCGGCGCAACGGTCGAGTTGGTGGACGAGTACCATCACGAGGATGTAACGCTTTACAAGTATCGCGTCACGGGGGCAGGGGGTGACCTCGCTCGCGCGATCTACGCACTGCGCATTCCGGAACCGGATCGCGTGCGTACCCAATTTGATGCGCTGGCCGCCGACATCGCTGGCTCACCGCGCCCGCTCATCGTCTTTCCAGACACACACGTCGGTGAACTGGAGGGGAGGGGGGTTGGCGTGGCCCTGGCCTTGGCACCGCAAACCTGGCCACTCACCGACGATGAGATCGACCGCATGATCAGCAGCCTGCCCACACCGCGCGACCGCATGGTTTTCGATGTGGTTCAGGTCGATCCCTTCGCAGTCAACCCCGATTCAAGCCTGGGCACAGCGCTCCATCGAGACTACTATCACATCGGGGACCAGTGGTATGACCTGCTTAAACGCAGCACCTACGCGACGGGACCGGCTTCAGTCGCGCTTGCTGACATCCCGGCAGCCAGCTTCACCAATGGCATCAGGCTAACCGGCGCGACGATCATCGACGAGCAGGCCATGCCCGGTCAACCGATCCGAGTGGCCGTGAGGTGGGAAGCTGAGCAGGCGATCGAAACCAGCTATACGATGTTCGCCCATTTGCTAGATGGTGACGGCAATCTGGTCGCTCAGTACGATGCAGTCCCCGGCGGCGGATTGCTGCCGACTATCGTGTGGGAACCCGGTGAGCCGGTCGAAGGCCGCTGGGCTGTCCTGCTTGGCTCAGAGGTCGCGCCGGGGAGCTACACCCTGATTCTCGGCCTCTATGACGCGGCCAGCGGCGAGCGCCTCCTGCAGTCCGACGGCAGCTCTGCCATCATCCTCGGCCAGATTCAGATTGAAGCGGGCAGCAGCGCTCAAGGCGATTGACCGCGCTTCGCTAATGACCGGATGGTCTCGGCCTGT
This sequence comes from Chloroflexota bacterium, assembly GCA_010092775.1. GTDB lineage: Bacteria > Chloroflexota > Anaerolineae > Aggregatilineales > UBA3940 > TC-71. Next base: position 14,274 of record JAADYZ010000032.1, on the reverse strand, counting down.
TGAATCCGCGTACAGGCTATGCTAACCTTAGCCCTACGTTCGACCCCATGAAAAAAGAGGAGAGATACCCATGATCGAGCGCACTCCGCAAGCCGCGTGGAGATGGCTTAGCCCGCTCATGATTGTGCTGGCTGCCCTGATGTTGGCCGCCTGTGCTACACCTGAGCCGGAAGAGACCCCCGAACCAGAAGAGACCGAGGAAGTTGTTGAGGAAGAAGAGGAAGAACCGGAACCCACCCCCGTTCCGACCGAAGAGACGATGGCCGAGCCGATGAGCGCGGTCACTCAGATTCGAGGTGAGATCGAGGTCACCAACGCTCTCATCCTGGAAGTCTACTTCAACCAACGCTTCGTCTACTTGCAAGACCTCACCGGCTTCATCCAGCGCGACTTCGAGTATGAGCAGCCCCTCGAAGCGCAGATCCTCGGCCCGGTGATTGTCGACGACGAGGCCGGAACCTTCAACTATGTGATCAACTTGCCCGCTGAACCGGTCAGCCCGCTGAACGATGTCGATAACGATGGCGAAGAAGACGCTGGTGTAGCGATCTGGCAGCTTGTGATGGACGCCAACCTGATCGATGATCCATTCTTTGGCGAAGATGAGACGGGCGGTTGGGCCTCATCCTATACCTCCGCCGTCATCGACTCGGAGAATCGGAACGAGCTGGCGGGCGGCAAGCTGATTGTCTGGGCCCCTGACGCTGGGCAGGGTTTCCCATCCGGATTTGGTGACGATGGTCTGCTCTTCACCGAGGACGACCCCAGCATGGAATTGCCAGCAGGCTACTCTGTGATCGACTTAGACGCCGATCCTTTTGAGGTGAGCCAGGATGGCGGTCCGGAGATCACGCTGCTAGAAGGCGATATTCAGGTCAATGATCTGAGCGACCTAAGCTGGACAGAAGCCTTCGATGCGCTGCATGAGCAAGCCAGCCGCGAATATCCCTTCACTGACCTGAAAGGTCTGGATTGGGACGCCCTCTACGATGAATTTGCGCCACGTATTGCCGCTGCTGAAGCCGCTGAAGATGGGCTGGCCTATTACCTGGCCCTGCGCGACTTCTCCTACTCTATTCCTGATGGCCATGTTGGCCTCGGCGGTGACGACTTCGGCACCTTCGCCCAGAGCATTGGAGGCGGTTATGGCTTCTTTATCATCCAATTGACGGATGGTCGTGTGATCACAGTTGTCATCGATGAGGAAAGTGAAGCCGCCCAAGCTGGCATTGTCACAGGCACGGAGATCACCGCCTGGAACGGTGAGCCGATCGAAGATGCCCTGGCCGCGATTGTCCCGGCGTCCTCACCTTTCTCCAATCCAGAAGCGGAGCGGGTGCAAGAGCTGCGCTACCTCGTCCGTGCCCCCCTTGGCACGGAAGCCGAGGTGACCTTCAGCAACGGTGGCGCCGAACAAACCGTCACGCTGACCGCCTTCGATGATGGACGTGAGAGCTTCAGCCGGACCAGTGTGTTCTTTGGCTTTGACGCCACCGCCCTGCCCATTGAGTACGAGATTCTGGAGGGCAGCGGCTACGGCTACATTAAGATCAACTCGCTCAGTGACGACTTGTTCCTCACGATACGGCTGTGGGAGATCGCCATTGAGCAGTTCGTGGCGGCCGGGGTGCCTGGCATCATCATCGACCTGCGCCAGAATACCGGCGGTGCGCCCATCGGCACCTTCCTGGCAAGCTACTTCTACAATGGGGACCCAGTTGATCTCTCGCGCAGCTTCTACTACAGCGATGAGACCGGCGAGTTCGAGACAGTCTTCCCACCGGACCGGCTAGAGGCGAACGAGGATGTCTTCTATGATGGCCCGCTGGGCGTTCTGATCAGCACCGCCTGCTCTAGCGCCTGCGAAGATGTGGCCTGGACCCTCGAGCAGCTCCCTCAGACTCGCATCTACGGCTATCACAGCACCAACGGCATTTTTGGCGAGGTTGGGCGTGGTCAGTATCGCTTGCCTCCAGCCATCGAAGATGGCCAGCCCTACAGCTTCCAGATTCCAACTGGCCTGGCGCTGACGATGGACGGTGAGGTCTTCATCGAGGGGCCGGGTGTGGTCCCAACACAACGTGTTCCGATTACCGAAGAGACGGTTCTGGCTGAGTTCGTCAATGGCGAGGACGTCGTGCTCGACTTCGCCATCGCGGGGCTTGCCGAGCCGCTCGGCGCTGGGATCGATCCAGCAGGCCAGCCGACCTATGACAGCAGCATCGGCCTGATCGCTGCCGTCGTCGAGCAGGAAATCCCCTTCATTGAGGACCTGGCCCTTGAAGAGTACGAAACCCTCTCACAGGCAGGTGAAACCTACCGCTTCACTGTCGCGTTGAATAGCTCGCGTGAGATGGTGCTGGCTCAGGGCTGGTGTGCCTCAACCCAGGAACTCTTCGACGATAACTGGTCCAAGATCGAACTGAATGTCATCGTAAACGGAGAGCCGCTCTCACTGGATGAGTTCGCCATCTTCGAAGATGACCTAGGCAGTGGACCCTGCCGCTTCTACTACACGACCTACACCGATTGGCCAGTGGGCGATCACCTGATCCAGTTTGAGATTACCTTCACCCAGCCGCTTAACGACGGCTCGGACGACTATGCAGCCGGTACCCACGTGTATGAGTATCGTGTGGTCGTTGCCAACGACGGCTAATCACTTAGCACAAGACTTACCATCGAGTCGCAGGGGCACAGCATTGCTGTGCCCCGTGTCTGTCTCTATGCCACCACCCTCAGTTCAGCCACCACTAGCGCCTCTGCGAAGTCTTCTGCCGTTGCGAAGCGCTTGTCTGGCGATTTCTCCAGCGCCTGAAGGATGGCCCTCGCGATCGGCCTTGGAAGCTCAGGCACGATGGCGCGCGGGTCTGGCGCAGGGTGTTGCAAGTGCGAAATGAGTAATGCGCCCGGATTGTCGCCCTTGAACGGCAGTTCACCGGTCAGCATTTGGAAGGCCATTACACCCAGCGCATAGATGTCAGCTCGTGCATCGACCGTCTTGCTGGACTGAATCTGCTCCGGCGCAATGTAGTCGAGGGTGCCCATCATGCCAGTTTGGGTGAGGCCAGTGTGGCCGCCCCGAATCTTGGCAATGCCGAAGTCTGTGAGGATCGCCCGTTTATCGATCCCATCTTCATCGACGGTGGTGACCGGTTGCAGCATCACGTTAGAAGGTTTGACATCCCGATGAACCAATCCCTGTTGATGCGCATAGTCCAGCGCACTGGCGATCTGCCGCAGGATAGGCAATCCTTCATCCAGGGACAGTCGGCCATGGGTTTTGATATAGCTGGAGAGGGTCGGCCCGGCGATGTATTCCATCACCATGTAGTAGGTGTCTTCCATGTCACCGAAGTCAAACACCTGCACAACATGCGGATGGCGCAGAGCCGCCACCATTTGTGCCTCACGCTCGAAGCGCAGGCGGAAATCCGCATTGCTGACCAGGTTTGGAGCCAACACCTTGATGGCTACCAGCCGGTTCAAGGTCGCATGGTAGCCTTTGTAGACTTCCGCCATACCACCCCGTCCGATGGGTTCCAATACCTCGTAGGGCCCGAACTTCTGGCCCATCACTTGCGGCCCGCTCAATGGCGACACCTGCCGTGCGCGTTGATAGTCCAGATCAATCCCGTAGAGATTCTTGTCGATGGTACGCTGCATCCACTTGCGCAGGGGGTTGAAGGTCGCCCCCCAAAAGGCCCCGGCTAGCGCGACCGCTATCAGCGCTTGTCCTTGGCCCAATACGAGATTCGTGAACCAGATCACCCCGGCGATTTCAATGATTGCACCCACAATCAGAAAGACGCCCACCCCACCGTAAACCAGGGAGCGGTTGATCATGAAGTCCACGTCCCACAGGCGGTAGCGCATCAATGAAAAGCCGATCATGATCGGGACAAAGGTCAGACAGATGCGCATAAAGGTATAGCTAATTGATACGAAGCCGAGGCCCAGCAGGGTCGATGTGTCGCTCAATGCCGGTACCGTCAGTGGCGGGATAAAGCGGACCATGAAGCCGATCAGGGCGAAGGTCAATCCGAGGACCACCCACTTAAACTGCTGGAGCTGCGTCGGTGTGAGGATATTGTAGACTCGCCAGCGTATGACAAAAATGCTGATGGTGTACATCGCCGCCTGGGCCAGCACACTCAGCACGGTCATCTCGCCAGTGATGTAGCCACCGCTGGCATAATCGTAAAGCACCAGGGCGGTCCAGCCAAGCACCCAAAACCACAGCAAATAGCGCGTCCAGCTTGGCGCAATCTTCCCGGTGGGGGCCGTATACATAAACCACAGAAAAGTGATCGAGCCGATCATGCCGACCAGCAGCACCCCGACGGTTATGCCAACACCCAGCCCGGCAGCGCCTGCCAATAGATTGCCGGTTGACATGCCCCAGGTGGTCAACATGGCGGCAGCTAGCAGCGTTGCGCCGTCTGATGAGCGGGTCGCAAAGATCACGAGGGCAACACCCACGAATACGGCAGTCGTCACAATATCGACCACATTCATCATGATGGTGAGGGCGGGAATCGACAATCCGACGCGTGCCAGCGGTTCAGCCGCCGAGGCAGGCAGAATGCTACTCTCAAGAGGGTTGGCCAAACCGTACACAGCCGCGATGATGAAGAGAATCACTGAAGCACCGATCACGCTGGCCGTCAAGCCACGCGCCACAATGAGGCCGGTGCCGCTGAGTTCCGTACTCGTTGCGCTGCTGTTCTGACTATCGGTGTCAATCTGTTCGAGGGGCAGGGTGGGAGCTGGTGCGCTCATGCCATTCATATCCTATCGCCATTATCATACGTCACGAATCATAACGGTCAGTCATGGCCTCTACAAGATGTCCTACCCGATTCTACGTAGGTCGAATGGCTAGGGTTGCATCAGCTAGTTCAGCGAGTCAGCCACCATAGAGGCAGGGACAGCATCAGCACAATGGTCGCAGAGAGCAGCATGGGCAGCATCACCGCGACGGAAATCCGCTTGCCCAGGCCTAGAAAGCCCAGCGAATGGAGCAGAAAGCCGACGACGCCGAGCAGTACGAAGCCATAGCCCAGTGCACTTGCTAACAAGTTCGGGGTAACCCAGGCGAGCGGGGTGACGACGCTTAGACCGGCCATTAATAGCCATGAGCCAACCCGGCGAACTTCTGCATAATTTAGCTTGGCGCGGCTCAACCAAGCTATCGAAGGATGACTTCGACCCAAAGGCTGATTCATTGGCACTTTAGGGTAACGTTTGCTCACGTCAATGGGCTGAAGCTGCACCTTCATGAGGTCGCATTGTTGGTAGGCTTGTGCTGTCAATTGGTGAGCAGGCACCACGATCATACTCTGACTATGCCTGAGTTGGAATTGCAGGCTTTTGACAAGGCCGATGGTTGTATCCATAGTTTGCGCGGTCAAGGTGCAGACCACAACCTGCTGCTTGCCTCCAGGTCGTTCCGCTACGAAATGGGCCACGCCTCCTGGATAGAGTTCGACCTGATGCTGATATTCATAGCCGCCATCGAATAACCACGCCGCTACGATTGGATGGAAGTCACGCTCTACATTGCGCAGATCATACTGTGCGGCCGGTCGGTAAGCGGAAAGCTGTTGCTTGGCCCAAGCTGCGGCTTTTTGGTTCGATGTGCTGGCGTCGTTCGTACACATCACAAGTGCTCGAAGCCGTTCCTCATCAGATTGACTAAGGTCATGGGCGATTAGGAACCATGCTTGGCCACTGTCTGGCTGCTTTTCAAGTACCTTGAGGACCAGACCGCGCGCTCGACTTAGCTCACCCGCCTGAACGTCAAGCGCTGCTCGTCTCAATTCATCTTTTATGTCCATGCGGTGTTCCGAATGGTTTAAAGGGTATCGACGTTGGGCTGCGATGTTGAGTGTAAGGGAAGCTATGTGCGCGATTGTAACCTGACCTGCGGGGATTTGTCATCAGATGCTTGGCAACTCCGCCTATGCTGAAGGCGGGCGAAAGAGCGGACTACTGGCCGAGAGCCGACCTCGCTATAATTCGGGCGCTCTTCAGCGAGTGGAGAAACCCATGACGCCTCAATCCGTCTCTCGACGAGATGTACTCAAATCAATCGCTATCCTGGGCCTTGGCGCCGGGTCAGTGGCCTTTGTTGGCCTGGACCCACTTCAAGTCTCGGCGGAACAAGCCCACCGCCCAGCACAGCAGGCCAATCTACCCGAACTGCCACCGCATTGGCACGGTGAGCCCTTAGGACGCATCACCAGCGAGTGGATGAACGCACGCGTCGATACCAACATTGATGCTGATGTTGTATCTCAACTCCGCCAGGATGACATCGTACGGGTGCGACGGGTGGTCAGGGGGCAGACGGTGTTCCTCCACAACGACATCTGGCTAGAGACAAACTTCGGTTACTTTTACTCCTCTTTTGTCCAGCCGGTTTGGTACCATCTGCCGAATGTACCGGTCGCTGATCTTGGCGAGGGGCGTTGGGCAGAGGTGACAGTGCCCTATACCGATGCTTACTGGGACCCCGACAGCCGCGATCCCAATCGCTTCGTATCACGAATGTACTACGGCGGCACCTTTCGGGTGCGCGAACTGCTGATGGGTGAGGATGGGCGCTCGTGGTACAAAGTGGATGAACTCTATCAGAGCTTCTACATGCGGGCGACTCACCTGCGGCTCATCCCGGATGCGGACCTTGCGCCGATCTCACCCGACTTGCCTGTCAGCGCCAAGTGGATGGATGTCGATCTAACCGCACAGACCCTCACCGCCTATGAGAACGACAGCGCCGTTTGGCGCCATCGCATCGCAACCGGTCGAGATGGCAAGCAAACGCCGGAAGGCACCTTCTACATCTTTGACAAGCGGATTAGCGAACGGATGGTCAACAACACAGCCGCAGATGAGGATGCATCAGAGCGCTACAATCTTGCAGGGGTGCCCTTCGTTTGCTATTTCACCGACAACTGGGTGGCGACTCACGGCTGTTATTGGCACAACGACTATGGGCAGCCGCGCAGTGCGGGCTGTGTCAATCTACCAGCCTATGCGGCACGCTGGGTCTGGCGCTGGACTGCGCCCCATCCGCCGCTAGACGCGATGTACTACCGTCAGAATGTGCGTACTGACGGTACCCGGGTGGTCGTCCACTATTAAAGTTCGCTCAGCGGGCGAGTGCCACTGATCCGTTTGTTGTAGTCTTCTGAGTTCGACTGTTGTTGTGGTTGGCTGGTGGGTAAAGCGATCGTGAAGGTTGCCCCGTGCCCCTCACCGCCACTATCTGCCCAGATGCGACCATTGTGACGCATGACCACCGCCTTGGCGATGGTCAATCCCAAGCCCATGCCATTGTGGCGTCTCGTCATCACATCCCCGACCTGATAGAACTGATCGAAGATACGCTCCAAGTCGCTGCGAGGAATGCCAGGGCCGTTGTCCTGGACTTGTATCCAGATTTCATTGTCGCGTTCCGTCACCGACAGAACGATCACGCCGCTTTGGGGGGTGAACTTGACAGCGTTGTTGAGCACATTGGTAACCGCCATCGCCATGCGGGTCTTGTCAGCTTGAATGTGGATCAGCTGATCGGGGCGTTGGTAGACGAGGTGTTGGGCCTGTGCCTGCGCCAGCCGTAGGACGTCTGCATGAACCGTATTGAGAATCTCGTTAACGCTAGTCGCCTCGATTTTCAAGTCGCCTTCATCAATCTGCACGTAGCGCAGGTTGGTCATGTCTTCGATCAAGTTACGCAGATGCAGCGCACTGTTGAGCACCATCTCAGCGTGTTCGCTTGCTTCGCCTTGCGCCTCATCCTTTAAGAAGGACGCATAGCCTAGAATCACCCCCAGTGGGGTCCGCAGCTCATGTGAAGCAATCGAGATGAAGTCGTTCTTCATCTTGTTAAGCCCGCTCAACTCCTCATTAGCGGCGCGAATTTCTGACACGAGTTGGGCGTTCTCGATGGCCACTGCCGCTTGTGACGACAGAATCGTGATGTGGCGCACGTCGTCCTCGTTGAAGCGCCCTTCGCGTTTGTTGATCACTTCCAGCACACCGATCAGCTTATCGCGGATGCGCATGGGAACGCCCAGGATCGAGCGCGTCTGGAAGCCCGTAGCCTGCTCCACACCTTGAAAGTGCCGTCGATCACGCGTTGTGTCGTCGATGATCAGGGCACGGTCTTCGGCAATAATCGCACCCGCTACACTGCCCTTAATCGGCACGACCATCCCGATCAGGTTGCTGCTGACCGAACCGGTCGCGGCGGCGAATTGCAGTTCCTTGGTCCGCTGATCGACCAGAAGAATCGAGGCGGCTTCGGCATCGGTGATGTCAGTCGCGACGTGCATGATGAATTCGAGCAGCGGCTGCAGCCGTAAGGTCGAGTTCATCACTAAGCTCACCTGCACTAAGCGCGAAAGGGTATCGACTTGGTTTTGCAGGCTCTCAATTTCGGAGTCCAACTCTGTGTCGGCCACGAGGGTCTTTCCGTCACACTAAATGATATGAAGACATATCGCTATTGTACACCGAAGCGATAGCCCACGCTATTTGACGCCGGACGCCCCACAGGCTAGTATGGGCACTTACGGGGATGGATTGGCCCCGGTGGGCTGCGCGGTCTTCAAAACCGTTGGGGGGTTGCGGAGCAAGCCCCGGTGAGTTCGACTCTCATGCATCCCCGCCTCCTTCTCTTTTCTGTGGTGGTGGTCTGTCAGGCTTTCAACCTGTTCATCTCTACTCGAGGTGCATCAACAAGGCCGCTTCATACCTCACACAAACACACAGACTGGCACAAGGCCACTCTTAATAGTCGGATATAGCTCAGAAAACAACGGCACCTCCGAAGGAGGTGCGGCTGCCGTATGAGGTTCAATCGTGCAAGGAGACCCTATCGTTGCATGAACCGGTCAATGCCTTCGTCCTGCCAGACTTTGAGCGTCTTGGAGTCCTTCGGATCAATCGGGCGACCGAGGGCGTCAACCGGATAGTCATATTGGGCTTGCAGTTTTTCCCAGTTTTCTTTGACTTTGGAGTCCATGTTCTTTGCCTCTAGCTACGGTGAATGATATGTTTGCACTCTATCACGGCCACTGATGGATCAAGGCTACAAAAGGCTACAGCCACTGTACAGGCCTGTTATACCGCTCAAAACGTAAGAAGCCATCTTCCATGAGATGGCTTCTTGGCAGTAGAGCCCTTTGCACGACGGGCTATTTCTTGACGAACTGGTCGATGCCTTCTTGCTGCCATACCGCGTAGGTCTTGGAGTCCTTCGGGTCGATGGGGCGACCAAGTGCGTCTACGGGATAGTCGTACTTTGATTGAAGCTTTTCCCAGTTTTGCTTGACTTTCGGATCCATTTGCTTACCTCTCTGAATTCCTCATGTGCTTTATTCACTCTTGACACCACAGTAACACAATGAGACGAGCACACAGGCTACAGTGAGCTACATAGGGATTACAGCGCATAACAAACCGCTTAGGCCAGCATGTATCCTCGCCCCCGCACCGTTTTGATCAGACTGCCCAGGCCGATTTCATCGCGCAGTTTGTTGCGGAGCCGCGTGACCGTCACCCGAACCGTCTTCGGGTCGCCCGTGCCGGGATAGTACTCCCAAACGTCTTCCAATAATTGATCGGTTGAGATCGGCTGTCCGGGCTGTTGGATGAGCCGGTATAGCAAGCGATGTTCAATAGGGGTGAGGTGGACCGTTGCACCCGCGACACGCAAGAGCGGTTGGGTGCGGTGAAGCTTGACCTGCCCCATCTCAACAAAGCTGCTGCGGCTGTTCCCCAAAGCATCTTGGCCCATGCGCCGCAGCACCGCCCGCACCCGTGCAGGCAGTTCAACCGCCAGCGCTGCTTTGCTCACATAGTCGTCAGCTCCAGTGTCTAAGCCAGAAGCCACATCATCGGGTCGATCTTTAGAGGTCAGAAAGATGCAGGGCATGTCGGCCAGATAGGGGTCTGACCGAATGCGTCGGCACACCTCCAGGCCATTGAGATGCGGCATAACGACGTCCAGCAGTACCAGGTCGGTCGGTGTCTCCCTCAGCAGGTGAATGCCCTGCTCGCCATTGGATGCTGCTCTGACATCGTGTCCGTCCTGCTGAAGCACATGTTCGACGACGGAGCGAATTACCGGATCGTCATCAATGATAAGAATCTGTGCCATACAAGTGTCCATTCTTGCGAGCGTTATCGTATTGTAACCCCAATAAGCGCCATTTTGACTAGCCAGTAGGGTATTCCCCCATTTCGGGCATGTTGGCGCTGTCCTACCATGATACCAAGGTTTAACAGCGATATAGGCCTAAAAAATCCACTGGGGGGTGGGAGCCTAGCACAGTAGCACAATAGGAGTGTACCAGTGGAACCACGAGTACTAGTCATCGACGATAGCCCAACCATTGGATCCACCGTTGCTTGGTTACTTGCAGGGCATGGCTGCGTGGTTGAGTCCGCCCGCGACGGCTTGACTGCTCTAAGTATGATTCAACGTTTCCAGCCAGATTTACTGCTGCTCGACATTAGACTTCCCAATATTGACGGCATTGAGCTGTGCGGCATGATCCGCGGAGATCGGCGCTTCGACAACATGCCGATCGTGATGCTCTCTGCCTTAGGCTCATCGGATTACCAGGACCGGGCTCGTCAGGCCGGGGCTAACGATTTTCTGGTCAAGCCGATTGAGGACGTCGCACTTCTACAGATGGTGGACTACTACCTTTCGCAGCATTCGTCACGATGGGCCAACTAATCATGTCTGAACATCCCATCCTGATTGATAAGACCACCTTGCGCAACGGCATCCGCGTGCTCAGTGAAGTCATCCCTGGGATGCGGTCAATCAGTGTTGGGGTGCTGATCGACGCCGGATCGAAAGATGAGGCGGACGATCAACGAGGGTATGCGCATTTTCTTGAACATATGATTTTCCAAGGTACAGGATCACGCGACGCACGTCAGATTGCCGAGATGATGACGATTGGCGGCGGGGCGATTGGGGCCTTCACGACGCGTGATTACACCGTTTACTATGCGACTGTACTCGATGACTACCTGACCTTTGCGCTCGAGGTACTGGGCGATATGCTGTGCAACAGCATCTTGCCAGAAGAAGGCATCGCCCGCCAGCGGGGCGTTATTCTGAATGAACTCGCCACCGCCTACAACCCGATCGAAACGGTTAACAATCTGCTCAAAACGAGTTTATGGCCAACGCACCCGATAGGCTATCCCACAATCGGCACCGCTGAGTCGATTGAAAAAGTCACTCAGGCAAGTCTGCGCCGCTTCATGCAGACCCACTATCTCTCCAATCAGGTGGTGGTAGCAGCCGCTGGCCGGGTTGAGCTGGAAGACTTTGCGGCTCAGGTTGAGGACAGCTTCCGGTTGATGAAGCCGGGGGACCTCCCTAGTAAACCATCCACGCCAGATACCCTGACCGGCCAACTCATCGCAACGCCTTTTGATATGCAGCAGGTGTACTTTGCCCTGGCTTGGCCTGCGCCATCCTATACGGACGACGATCGCTACAAGTGGCATGTTTTTTCGTCGGTCATAGGGAGTGGACCAACATCGCGCCTCTATACCAAGCTGCGTGAAGAGCGCGGCCTGGTCTATCAGATCAGCAGCCAGTATCAAGCCTATGGCACAGCCGGGGCGCTGGTCATTGAAGGGGCTACGATGCCTCAAGCCCTGGTCCCGGTGTTGGCCAATATCTTGATCGAGTTGGTGAATCTGAGTGAAACCCTGGTCAACCTGGATGAACATCATCGGGTTGTCCAGTCAATGGTAAGCCAGCACTATGTTTCGGGCGACAGCACCTACACACGCATGAGTCGGCTGGCTCTGCAAGAGAATTACTTTGGTCGCGTGGTTAGCAGCAAAGACATCTCAGCCGGTATTCAATCGGTTGTGCCAGATGAGGTGCAAGGTGTCGCCCAGCAGATCTGCGAAATCGGGCTGCCCACAACTGTACTAGTTGGCCCGGTGAACGCAGAGCTTCTCCACGAGATCAGCAGTATGCTCGCCGACTTCGGCGACCTAGCTACGCCACAGTTGCTTGTCAACGGGGCAAATGTCCTCGTTCAATAAATGGCTCGGGCATAGGATTTGAAAGGACTTAGATCAATGTCACTGGACGAACGTGTCAAGAAGAACTGGGAAAAACTACAGTCAGAGTCAAGCGTGCCTGTCGATGCGATGGGACGACCCATTGACCCGCGTGATGAGAAGACCCTCGCGATCTGGAAAGAACAAGGAATCGATCGCTTTTTGAATCAGTAGAGCGTTTTGCACGCCCGGCCCGAGCCATTTATTGAACGAGGTGACCGATGGCCCGTATTCTTGTAGTCGAAGACAGCCCGACTGTTTTGTATAAGACCACCCACATCCTGTCACAGGATGGACACCAGACGCTCACCGCGAGCGATGGCGAGAGTGCCATTGAAGTAGCTCGCGATCAACGCCCTGATGCCATCCTCCTTGATGTGGTCTTACCCAAGCTCAATGGGTTTCAAGTCTGTCGCAAACTCAAATCGACTGAAGAGACCCAAGCCATCCCGATTATCCTGATCACCAGCAAGACCAGCGAAGAAGACCGCGATTGGGGCATTGAACAAGGGGCAGATGCCTACCTCACCAAGCCCTATGCCGCGGTCGACCTGCTGCAAGTGATCCGCGATCATACCTAGGGGACGACCGATGCCACCCAACGAACCATCTACCCCGCCTGTCAATGCCGAAAGCTCCTCAGCAGAGTCGGTAGATGTTGCTGCATTTTTGGCGCAAATCAGCACGCGACTCATCACCGCACAGCAGGCAAGTGAGGTGCAGGCCTTAGACCTTGAGGACAGCATTGCAACCGAGCATCTTCAAGTGGTCATCTTCCTGGTGGCTGACCAACACTACGCCTTGTCGATTGACGGCGTGGGTGAAATCTTGCGGGAACAGACCACCACGCCAGTCCCTGGGATGCCAGACTGGTTACTCGGCGTGACCAACCTGCACGGTGACATTGTGTCAGTGGTAGACCTTCATGCTTTCTTGAGTGGCTCCCGCCGTGACCTGAACAATTCTTCGGTTTTGGTGGCTCAAGTCGATGATCAGCGGATCGGGCTGCTCGTCCGCCGCGTCGAAATCACGTATACCTTTCCGCTCGAACAGCTTCAGTCGCCGCTTTTCGTGGTCGACGATGACCTGGTGCCCTTTCTCAGGGGTGTTTTCGAGTGGCGTAATGACCTTGTCCGACTGTTAGATGGGCGCCAACTGCTGCTAGGGCACAAGATGCAGCAGTTTGGCTAATGACCAATAAAGGGGACTGAACACCATGAGTAATCTCTTCCGCTTCAACGACTGGCCCTTCCGTACCAAAATCCTGGTAGCGTTGATTCTGATTGCCGTGCTGCCGCTGTCAATCATCAGTGCCATTCAATCGATCACGGCAGCGAATTCACTTCGCAGCATTGAGTTCGCCGCTCTGCAATCGACTGCGGCCATCAAGTTAGACTCTCTAGAAGACTGGTTCGAAGATCACCGGCGCGACATGGAGCTCTATGCCAGCCGTCCCGCTCAGGCCCGCTCTGTCGCACGGATACCAGATGCTTTAACGGAGCTGGGTGATGGCGACTATCAGACCGGTGTTGCACGTATGGTCGAACTGTACAGTAACCCAGAGACGATTGATGCCGGTGATGGCAGTACCTACAGCGTCGAGCACGCCTTTATTGCTGGAATTGGTAACACCTTTGTTCAGCTATATGAATATGAAGACATCTATATTGTAACAACCGACGGTACAGTGGTCTACAGCTTCAACAAAGGTGCCGAGTTTGGGACCAACCTGGTGGATGGCCCCCTGGCGGATACGGGTTTGGGCACAGCGTTCCGTCAGATGCTCCAGGCGTCAGAGACAGAAGTCACCATCCTAACAGACTTCGAATACTACCCGCCGATTGATGACTCCGCAGCCTTCATCGCCACTCCCTTTATCGCTGACGGTGAAATAACAGCTATTGCCATCACTAGAATTCCTACTACGCGTTTGGACGAGATTGCGCAGGAGCGTACTGGCCTTGGTGAGACGGGCGAAACCTATCTGGTGGGTGAAGACAAGCTGTTCCGTACCGACTCGCGCTTCCTGGAAGAACTTGGCGTAACCAGTACCCGCAATAACCCAGACATCGTGGTAGACACTGTCTCTGCGAATGCTGCATTAGCAGGTGAATGCGGCCAGGCGATCATCACAGACTATCGCGGCGAGGAGGTCTTTAG
>JAADYZ010000292.1 GCA_010092775.1 Chloroflexota bacterium | reverse complement strand
CGTAGAGCGTCATCGACTATCAGAGGTGCATTGTCGTCCACGACGTGTTGACAGAAGGAGCCCGCGAGCGGCGTCCGAGGATTACTCGCATAGGGCTCGGGCAACCCTGCAAAGCTCTTGAAGAACTGGAAATCGCGGGCCACCATCGACATCAAGGCGACCTTAGCACCAAGGACGGTCTGCGCTAAGGCAGTGAGGTGATCGTATAACGTCTTCTTTTCACTTTCCAGCAAGGCCAGGTCACGCAGTACGCTCAATCGTTGCTCATCAAAAACTGGCGAATCCATCCTCACCAGTCCTCCTTGTTTGTATGCTTCCGAACGCCAACTCTAGCATTAAATTAAATCTAACAGCTTCCCAGATTCTTCCCAAGTGCAAATCTGCACGTGGGCTTCGCTCTTATGAGACTAAGCGCTTGGTGAAGCACTACCCTTGGAGGTATCCTTAAACAGATTAGAAAGTGGAGGCAAATGAAGGATGACAACCATGCATCAATTGGTGGGCACCTGGCGATTGGTTTCTCAGCACACCCACTATCCAGATGGGACAACGATTGCTACACGAGGCGAGAATCCAGATGGCATTCTGATCTATGACGAATTCGGTAATATGGCCGTTCAATTGATGCGCACGGATGCTCAACTGGTGCATTATACCGACCTGAACAGCCGAGATACGGCGATGTCGGGTTACCATGCCTACTATGGGACCTACGAGATCGATGAGAAAGCCAGTGTGGTACGGCACCACGTGGTAGGCGCGGCCTTCCCAGACTATCGCAGCACCACTCAGGTCCGGCACTTCAAGCTTGAAGATGACATCTTAACCCTGCAAGCCCGTTCAACGGTAGAGGATAATTTCCGAGTCTTGGTCTGGCAGCGTGTCACCCGTTAGTGGGAGCAGCTATGCTCCCAAGTTCGCCCATCTCGTCCCAGGAGGTCATCGGCCTCTGTCGGCCCCCAGCTTCCCCGCTCGTAGGTTGCCATAGTGGGGCCTTGGCCATCTGCCCATCCTGAAATGATTGGATCGACAATGTGCCAAGCCGCCTCGATTTCATCACTGCGAATAAACAAGGCTGCGTCTCCTTCGAGGGCATCCAGAATCAAGCGTTCGTAAGCATCGGGAATACGCCTCTCACCGAACGCACTTGCATAGTGAAACTCCATATCGACCGGTCGGGTCTCCGCAGTTGAGTCGGGGAGTTTCGCCTGGAAGGTAAAGTGTGCGCCTTCGTCTGGTTGCACACAGATCGCCAGCATATTCGGCGTAATCTGCTCGGCGAAAGCGCGATCAAACATCACGCTGGGTGGTCGCTTCAGCGTGACGATAATCTCGCTGGTTTTGCGGTTGAGGGCTTTCCCTGAGCGCAAATAGAAGGGGACATCCTGCCAGCGCCAATTGTCAATGAATAGCTTGAGCGCGGCGTAGGTTGCCGTCTGTGAATCCTGATCGACGCCCTCCGTCTCCCGATAATCGGCATATTGCGCCCGTACCGTATCAGCCAGATTGACAGGTCGGATCGACTCCAACACCTTGACCTTCTCGTTGCGCAGCGCGTTGGCGTTAAGGATGGCTGGCGGTTCCATTGCCACGAGCGTCAGTAATTGGAGAAGGTGATTCTGGAACATGTCTCTCAGCACGCCAGAACGATCATAATAGGCCGCTCGATGCCCAACATCCACCGACTCGGCGACGGTGATCTGTACATTGTCGATCGTGTTACGATTCCACATTAGCTCGAAGAGGGTGTTGGCAAAGCGCAAGAACAGGATGTTCTGGGCCGTTTCTTTCCCCAGGTAATGGTCAATGCGAAAGATCTGCTGCTCTTCAAAAACCTGGTGGATGCTCGCGTTGAGTTCTTGTGCTGAGCCGAGATCATAACCAAAGGGCTTTTCGACAATAACGCGTCGCCAGCCTTCGTCCTCTACTTCCATCTGGTGAGCCGACAGATTTTCTACGATTGGCTTGTGCAGCAAGGGGGGGACTGCAAGATAGTATAGACGATCAGAAGGTGCCCCTTCGATCTCAGTTAGGGCATCCTTAAGGTGGCCAAACCCCGCACGAGATGTGATGTCTGCCTGCACATAGTGCAACTGCCCACCAAAATAAGACCAGGACTCTGACGTGTAAATATCTGGCACGAACGTCTGAGCCCCCTCCAGATGATGCGCACGAAAACCGTCTGTATCGGTTTCAACACGATCCACGCCGACGATGCGCAGCGCCTCTGGTAGATGACCGTTGCAATACAGATGATACAGTGCAGGGATCAATTTGCGGCGCGTGAGGTCGCCAAAGGCACCAAAGATCACGATGGTAGCGGTCGAAGCTGGCATAGGTTGGTCCTTGCTTTACTTTAGAAAAGAAGATGCTTAGAACATAGCAAGCCCACCTGCAAACCGCAGGTGTAACTTAGCGCCGTGTGATCGGCATCAAGCGCCCTGTGCCGAAGGCGCGCTCGCTGAGCTTGAGGATCACCCCGGACTGCCAGCGTTTGTGTTGGGCACTGGCAATGGCTGGACTCCAGCGGTCGGCTTGGATTAAGGCTTCTAGCTGCGGTGCCAACGTTGGATAGTCAAATGGGTCAACCTGATCGGCCTTCAGCTCTGCACTTGGCGGACGATCAATCATGAAAGCCGGAATGATGTCCTCATCCCGGTTCATCCATCTGGCCAGATCGTAGACTTGCATCTTCGTCAGGTCTGCAATGGGCCACAACGCGCCAGACAGATCGCCATAGAGGGTGCCATAGCCCAGTGAGAGTTCTGTCTTATTGCTTGTGTTCAGCAGGAAACCACCACGCTGATTGACAAAGCTCATCAGAATCATCGAACGGAGTCGCGCCTGGATGTTCTCGGCGGCAGTTCCTCCCTCTAAGTGGGGTAGGCTGGCTTCTGCGGCCTGATGCAACGAGTCGAGGTCCACCACCTCAAAGGCAATCTCCAGGTTGGCAGCTAGCTCTCGTGCGGATTCGGTTGAACGTAAGTCGCTGTAGCGTGAGGGGATTGCGACCCCCAGGACATTCTGTGGGCCTAAGGCCCCTGTGGCAAGCACCGCAACCACTGCCGAGTCGATCCCGCCCGACAAGCCAACGACAACACCTGGAAGCCGATTCTTCTTTGCAAAATCATGAATGCCCAGGGTTAGAGCCTGGAAGATTTCCCGCTGTGGATCGGGTTTGACCTTCCATGAGCCACTCCGGTTGGTATCAACCACCTTAACTTGCTCAACGAATCCAGGCAGTTGGCTAGTCACCTGCCCTGCCGCCGAGACGACAAAACTGTGACCATCAAAGATGATTTCGTCGTTGGCACCAACCGCATTGACGTAGACCACATCGGCTGCTTGACGGCGGGCATGATGAATGCGCCCGTCTAGTATCTCGTGCCGAAAGGGCGACCCTGAAATGCAGATCAGCAGTTCTGCGCCCGCAGCGAGCAAGTCGCCCCCAGGATGGCTGTTGTATTCTTCATCCCATAAATCCTCACAGACCAACACCCCGACAGAGGTCCCACTAACATCAATCGGAGGCAGCGCCTCCCCAGGGACAAACCAGCGCGCTTCATAGAAGACATCGTATGAGGGCAGCAGCCGTTTCGCAGCGACCAGACGAGATCGCCCCTCATGCAGCAGCAACGCTGCATTGAGCAGGTTGGGATGATTGAAGGCCGGGGGGCCCGCCGCTCGAACCGGAGCACCAACAATCGCAGGGGGATAGTCACTTACTCGTTCGGCTAGGTCATCCAGGGCGGCCTGCACCCCACTGACGAAACTGTCGTTAAAGAGCATGTCGCGGGGCGGATAACCAGAGAGTATCATCTCTGGCAGGGCAACAAGCTCTGCGCCCTGTTCGGCAGCGCTACGAATGGCATCCTCACAACGGGCAACATTGCCCTCAAGATCGCCGATAATGCTGTTGATCTGCCCAATCCCGATCTTCATTAGAAGTCTCGCGCGATAGCATGCAGCACGTTGAGCGCTTCCATCACAGCATCTCGCTGCATACAGATCGCATCACCCAGCATGAACGACCGGTAACCAAGTTGCAGCAGAAAGGCCACATCGCTGATGTCGGCACTGATCGGCACAGGGTGATATGCCAGGGAATTGAGAATCCGGCTGGCCACGATGGCATCCGGGTCTGCTGTGATGAGGTCGCGCATGGCGCGTATAATCCGGTGGGGTTGCCCCACCTCAACATAAAGATCACCCCGCGCCGCCATGATGCGACCTTGGGTCGATTTGTGCTGGCGAACAAAGCTCATCCCCTTCAATGATTCGATCTTGAGCACAAGTTCGCCCTCAGGCAAAAGCCGCTTCACTTCTTCAACGTCTTCAAGTTGCTCGACGAAAGAGAGCATCACTTTCGTCATACCCAATTCGGCCATCGCCGCTAGATAGGCGCGGTCAGTATCCGTGAGCGTACCCAGGATACGCAGCGACGGATGTACGATATTGACCGATTCACCCGGCCCAATCACTCGGCGTGGCCCGTCATCGAGGATCAGGCGCGGCCCATCGACCGCCATGACGCGGGCGTGCTGTGTGCCATCAGAGAAGAACACATCAACGGGGGTCTCGACCTCGATGGGATGACTTAGGGTCAGGGCTGTATAGGGTGGGATGGCCGCTTCAACCACCCTGAGCTGCCTTGCCTTCAAGTCCACCCAAATCGGCTGCCCGTAACGACTGAGGCGGTCTAGTGCTTCCTTTGGTCCTTCGCGCAGCGGCATAACCGTATTAAGGCGAAAGCCCGATACCAGTCGATGGCTCGCCACTTCTGCCAGAAAATCAGCATAAGGGGGCGTGGTCACAATGACGTTCAGATCAATCATATGTGGCTCAGCTCAAGCTCAGAGTGGCACCGCAGTACTTGCAGGTAAACATGCCCGTCGCAGAGGTTGGGATCGGCGCACCACAACGCGGACAGACGATCTCGATCACCTTGCTCACCGCCTCGACCTTATCATCATCCTGCCGTGCACGCATGTTGTCCTGGAAGTTGTCGAAGTGCCCCCAATATCGTGCGATGAGTCCCATTGCATAGTCAACGGCGCGTTGTTCGTCGTGAATACGCATGATCTTCTGCTCACTAATGGCGTCGCCCCATTGTTTGTCCACGCGATCGCCATCCCGGCCCGTTGGGCGGCGCAAGAACCAGGTGTTCCACTTTTCGGTAAGCTGCTGCCAGGCGGCAATTGCATCCACATCTTGCCCAACCTCATCGCCCAGATAATGCTTGATCTGTGCTGCCGGAACGATCTCGTGCATCGGCGCATCCCCAAAGACAATCAAGAAGGGCGACTCTCCTGAATTTGGCGCCTCAACATGGGTATTGACCCAGTGGGCAAACAAGCCGTAGCTCTCCGGCGAGTCGCCGCCACCGCCTTCACCAAACAGCGACCCAAGAAGCTGTTCTAAGTCGAAGCCGCTGGCAAACTCAGTTACCTGCAACGGCCAGCGATCAACAACGGCATCACCAATCGCCACGAAACAAATCTCCAAGTCCTCACGATACTGCACCAACGTGTTGTAAAGAAGAGGGAGGCGATCGAAGATTTCGAAGGGCCATCCAGCCATTGAGCCGGTCACGTCGATCGCAACGATCAGCGGGTTGGTCGACTCTGTGCGCACGATCTTGCTCGGGTCGATGATCTTTTCGTTGGGGCCGCTCTTGCGCTCGTAACTGCGAGGGCCGTAAGATTTGGCGCGGTCAGCAGCGGCTCGGCGGCGTGCGTCCCCACCTGAGTAGGAGTAAGACTCATCCCCATACCAATCGCTGGTATCGCCATCCCAGGAATACATTTGTTTCTCCTTAGTCTGATTGAATCGTCGTTGCAGCAGCCAGGGTCTGTAAGCCAAACTCTCGCCGGAAGCGCTCGTCCAGTCCGTTCTCCTTGAGGTAGTTGGCCACTGCATCTGGCACGAGCTGCTCCCAGGCTTCCCCTCTGGCCATTACCAAGCGCACCTGCGTGCCTGTAATCGGTACGCGCTGCTCGGCTGGCACAAAACTCACCGGGTGCTCGACTGGATAGAAGGTCCTCATCAGCTCGCCAACATAAGCGTTAGCGGTCACAAAGAGGTCAAGTGGTCCAAACTGCTCCCTAACCATCTGGGCCCAGCGCGGGCCATCGTCCAGGTCATCAATGGGCAGCAGCATGACGTTGTCACAGTCGGCCAGCGCGAGATGCAGCATATCCATTGTCTCTTGTAGCGTGAAGGGATTGCGATAATTGTAGCGGTTAGCGCTGCCAATGCCGATTAGAAGCTGCTCTGCATGATCCGATAGGTTACGTAACACCACCGCCTGCCCACGATGGACTGGACGCCAACGAGCTACCATCCCTATGCGCTTGGTGCCTTTAGCAGGGAGGCTATGAGGCATGATTAGTCTGTCCCTAATCCAGAGTCAGCAGCGATTATACTGCTTGCCGACGGAAACGCTATCCGTCCAGCTGGTCAGGTCCAGTCGAATGGAGGATCGTCGGCTGCGCCACAATCAACGATCAGCGCATAGGAGCAGAGCCAATGACGTAGTTTGTAGCCTGGCTGAATTAAACAGGGGCCACGATTGCGGTGGCCCCTTTGATTTTCTCAGATCGATCAGCTTGCCGCTTTGACAGCCACGTCGCCGTATTCTTTTTCCTGTTGATCAGGCCGCCGTTGATAGAGCCAAGTGTAGTGTGTTAACTTGTCGTTGACCTGCGATCTAAGTTGTTCGGGTGTGAAGCGCCAGGTCCAGTTTCCGCCAAGCCGCCCCGGTGTGTTCATGCGGCTCTCTGAGCCTAATCCCAAGATATCTTGCATCGGCATGATAAAGGTATGAGCTACTGAGGCCATCCCCATACGCATGAAGGTATCGATGATGTCAGTCACTTCGTAGTTCAAATAATCGGCCATGAAACCGCGTGCTCCATCATCCAGTTCGTCTTTCCACCAGCCGACTGTGGTGTTGTTGTCATGCGTGCCGCTGTAGACGACATTGTTCTCGCGGTGGTTGTGCGGCAAAAAAGGATTCTTAGGATCGCTCCAGGCAAATTGCAGAACCTTCATACCGGGAAGGTTGAAGTCATCACGGAGTTGCTCCACAGTCTGAGTAATGACACCCAGGTCCTCCGCAATGATGGGGAGGTCGCCCATTTCCTTCTGAACAGCCTTGAAGAAATCTGAACCAGGGCCAGACACCCACTCGCCATTGATAGCAGTTTCTTCCTCACCGGGGATTTCCCAGTAGGCGTCGAAGCCGCGGAAGTGGTCGACACGGATATAATCCACCACACTGAGTGCTGATTTCAGGCGATTCAGCCACCACTCATAGCGTCGATTTTTCATCCACTCCCAACGGTAAAGCGGATTTCCCCAGCGCTGTCCGGTCGCGCTGAAGTAATCCGGCGGCACTCCCGCCACAATTTCGGGATTGCCTTTGTCATCCAAATAGAATGCGTCCCGGTTGGCCCACACATCTGCGCTATCGTGGGCAACAAAGATCGGAATATCACCGAAGATGCGCACCCCACGCTCGTTGGCATATGTCTTCAGGTTGAACCACTGTTTATGAAACACCCACTGAAAAAAGCGCTGCTTGTCCAGTTGATCAGCATAGTAGCTGCGCCGCCGAGACAGGGTGCGGCCATCCTGCAAGGCTTCATTGTCTGGCCACTCGACCCAGGGCCTGCCCTCATTCTTCTGCTTCAAGGTGAAAAACAGGGCCCAATCATCCAACCAGAAGGCGTTTTGTGCGCTCCACGCATCGAGCGCTTTACGCTGTTCGCTATCATTCTGCGCGGCAAAACGTTCATATGCTAGCTCAAGCTTCTGATCGTGATAATAAATCACCCAGCCATAATCGATTTGCTCAGTAGGGAAGTCCGGAATGTCAGCCAGGTCGTCGGACGTCAGCCACCCGTCTTCCACAAGGTGATCCAGGCTGATCAGATTGGTGTTACCCGCAAAGGCCGACAGGGTTTGATAGGGCGAGTCGCCGTAGCTGGTGGGTCCCAGAGGCAGCACCTGCCAGATCGACTGACCATGCTCAACCAGCCAATCCACAAAGCGATAGGCCCATTCGCCCAGATCGCCAATCCCAAAGCGCCCAGGCAGCGAGGTGGGATGCAGTAAGATTCCACTCGAACGCGGAAATAGATCCATGATGGTTCATATCCTCCAAGGTTGAGGAAGAGTTATCTGAATGAAGCGCCGCTATTGTAACGGATGTCCCATTGATGACCAACACCCTTCGTGACAGCTTGAACAAGGAGGAACCTCATAGGTCAGCTCTCGCCAAATGACACTAGCCCATTCGGGCTAGCAAGGTTATGATGGCACTAGATGTAGTGTGTCACACGACGAGTCTTGCTATTCCTCGTCTTTGCCGTTCCTACCGATTGACCTTCACACTCTTTCATAAGGAGAACATCAATGATCGTTGGGGTTCCAAAAGAGATCAAGGATAATGAATACCGCGTGGCCCTTCCTCCGGGTGGCGCGCAAAACCTGACCTTGCATGGTCATACTGTGCTCGTCCAATCCCAAGCTGGCGAGGGTAGTGGCTTTACCAACGAAGAATACGAAGAGGCAGGCGCAGAGATTGTGGCAGATGCGGCGGAAGTCTGGCAGCGTGCCAATATGGTCATGAAGGTGAAAGAGCCGCTGCCGTCCGAATATGGCTACTTCCGTGATGACCTGCTGCTGTTCACCTACCTCCACTTGGCGGCAGAAGAAGAATTGACCCGCAAGCTCATCGAGTCGGGCATCAACTCAGTAGCTTATGAGACGGTTGAACTGCCCAATGGCGCGCTACCGCTTCTCACCCCGATGAGTGAGGTCGCCGGGCGGATGTCCATCCAGGTGGGAGCGCACTATCTAGAAAAGGAAAATGGCGGGCGCGGGATCATGTTGGGTGGTATCCCTGGTGTGTATGCCTCCTATGTCACCATCATCGGTGGGGGCGTCGTTGGCACCAATGCAGCCAAGATGGCTCTTGGCATGGGTGCGCAGGTCACGATCATCGATATCAATCTGGACCGGCTGCGCTATCTAGATGACGTGTTGGACGGCAACTTCCAGACGCTGGCCTCCAATCCGCTCAACATCGCTCAGGCGGTGGCGCGCGCCGATCTCGTCGTCGGGGCCGTATTGATCCCTGGTGCGCGGGCGCCACGCCTGGTCACGCGTGAGATGGTTAGCTCGATGCAGCCAGGCGCAGTCGTGGTCGATGTCGCCATTGATCAGGGCGGCAGCATCGAGACCATTAAGCCGACCTCCCATAGCGATCCGATCTACTGGGTGGACGGTGTGATTCACTACGGCGTGACCAACATGCCGGGTGCCGTGCCGCGCACCTCGACCTACGGCCTGTCGAACGCGACCTTGCAGTACGCGCTGATCCTGGCCGATCACGGCCTGGAGGCCGCGCTGGAGAACACGCCTTCGCTCATTCCGGGCGTCAATACCTACCAGGGCAGCCTGACCTATGAAGCCGTCGCCGAAGCCTTCGATATGACCTATACCCCACTCGAAGACGCTATGAGCGGCGTCACTGCTTAGCCTCTTGCCTCAATCGCAAAAGCGCAGCCCGCCTGAGTGCGGGCTGTTTGCGTTCTTACCCAGGCTAAACTTAATACCAACTGCGCAT
>JAADYZ010000291.1 GCA_010092775.1 Chloroflexota bacterium | reverse complement strand
GGATTTCACCAGGGCGCGCCACCATGAAATGAAAGTCCAGCAGCGAGCAGCCATCCTCAATTTGCGACACATGGTAGTGAGCGATCTTCAGGTTGGGTAGGTCCCAGCTTGCGCCAAAGACTGTTACTCTGTCGCGCCCCGCTACCTCAGGGTAGGTCCAAGGCTCGACACTCAGAAGCCCGCCAGGTGCGACGTGCCGCGCCATGGCTGCCAGCGCTGCCCGCAAGCCCACCTCTGGCTGCACATAGGCAATTGAACTGCGTAAACAGGTGACCACATCGAAGCGTTGATGCAGGTTGAAATCGCGCATGTCCCCCTGGTGCAGCGGGGCTGCGGGCAGTTTCGCCCTGGCGATCGCTAGCATATCGCTGTTGCGTTCCAGCCCAGCCCCGTCGAATCCTGCATCGCGCAGCAATCTGAGGTGGTTACCGGTGCCGCAGGCCACATCCAGCAGGCTTCGAGATTGCCGCCGCTCATGCTGACGGATCAGATCAATCAGCGCATTGACTTCCTGAACATAGTCCTCGTGGCGATAGATGATGTCGTAAAGCTGGACCGAATGTGCATATCCGTCAGAGGATTCCATCTGCCCTCCAATGTTATAATAGCTGCGTAGGCCGCATTGCATGCCCAACGTGAGGAGTACTTCTGAATGGATTTCATCGAGGCGTTAACCCTGCCTTTCGGGAAAGGCAAGACCGGCGGCATCAAGCGCATGCTGACCGCTATGCTAACACAGTTCGTACCAATCTACGGGCAATTGGTCCTGATGGGCTGGTGGCACACTGTGATGGAGCGCGCCCAGCATCGCACCCAGCCGGTTGAGCTGCCCCCAGTCCGGCCCTTCTTTGGCCTGGCCATGCGCGGCCTGCGGCTGCTGATTGTGTTTACTTTGTTCCAGCTTCCGCTGCTGATCTGGGTCGGCTTCTTCTCCCTGGCTGCCAGCTTTGGCCTGCCGCCGATCATCATCACTCTGATTAATGAAGAAGTCACCTTTGATGAGACCATGGCCAGCTACGGTGCGGTTGCCGGCTCAGGCTTGTTGGTGTTGCTGTTGCTGGTCTTCGCCTGGGGGATTCCCATGTTGATCGTCTTCTGGAGCAGCCTGATGCGCTTCAATGAGACGGGCGATTTCGCTACATTCTTCGACTTATCCGCCGCCGCCCGCCAGATCAAAGAGCATCGCAACACCTTCTTCATGATGACCCTGTTTATCGTATTGGGCGTGGTCATGGCATTTGTGGCGTTGAGCATCACCGTGATTGGTGTCCTCTTCTTCATTCCATTCTTGATGTACTACACGGGCAGCATTATGGGCCAAGCGGCTCGCTTTGAGGACCTGCCACCCCCGGTTAGTAGGACCCAAACCCAGAATCATGCGGTGGGCAGCACGCAGCCCTACCATCCTCAATCCGACGCCGCGGCGACCCAATCGCCTACACGTCAGGTGGCGGATTCAGACCAGACACCACGATTAGAATCGTTAGAACCAAAAGAGTGACCCCACTCAGGGCCGTTCCAATGATGGCAAAGAGCTTCTTATGGCGCTGTTGGAGCAGACCAGCCAGGCCCAGCCCAAAAGCGATCATGGTTAGGATCGGTGTCAGAATCGCCGCCCAGGCAAACAGCAAGAAGCTTGATCCTAACGCGCCGACTCCCTCGGGTGCCTCAGGCGGGGGGTTACTAAGGTCGATCCCGGCCAGTACATTGCCCGCAGTCCGGTCCAGCAACAGGATCGCTCCTAGCAGCACTAAGGGAGACAGGATCGCCAGCGCAGTTGAGATCAGACCGGCAGGGGCCTGCTTGGTCGGGGTGTAGTCGTCCACCTTAGAGCACCAGTGCTGTTAGCCCAGCGGCCGTCACTGCCCCCACAATCGAGCTGATGAAGTTCACCCAGTCGTTGTTCAGCCACTTCCAACCGCGCAACAGCGTATTGGGCGTCCCATCCGGATCGATTACCTTTTCGGTTTCTTTCTCGCGCCCCTTGGAGTAATAGATGGCCTGCACGGTCGCCCCCAGCAGGCTGTCGAACATCGACCCGACCAATCCTCCGATGCCCGCTGCCAGCAGCATCCAGTTCAGCGAGACGAATACCAGTCCCCAATCGTTGAAGCTGCCGACAATCTGAAAGCCGCCGGCGGGTCGGGCCAGCCAACCGGCCAGGGCCGGGGTCACAAAGTGGTAGGTCGCTTCGAAAAGCATCATGGCGCCACCGATCACCACTGCGCCAGAGAGTGCCGCCAGCGTCCCTGCGATCGTGACACCGCCGGAGGTGCCCACCTCGACCGGTTTGAAGGTGGTAATCAGCCGAGGCGGCTGCTTCGCCAGCACGCCCAATTCGGTCGCCCAGGTGTCGGCATTGACTGTCGCCATCGCCCCAATAAAGGCACCGAGCAGTGCCGGGGATGCCCGCCAGGGCGAAAAAGCCCACAGCAGCGCCAGCAGCGCGCCCAGGCCGGCGTTAGCCATGACCTGGCCAAAGTCGCGGCGGCTGCCCTTGTCGAACTTCTCTGCTGCTGTCTGCTCTTTTTGGGTCTTCTTGTAGGACGATAGCAGGCTAGACAGGATAAAGAATGTGATCAGCAGAAAGCCCCAGTGCCACTCACCCAAGCCAAAGATGATCGTTCCGACGACGACCGCGCCAATCACACCCGACTCCGAGAGTGAATTACGCATATAAGCTAGCACACTAATCGCCAGGCTCAGTACAATCCCTATAAAGAGTTGAACGAGTGTCGACATATGGCTGGGTCCTCATTGGTGGGGCTGAACGTGAATCAAACGCCGCTATTGTACCCACTCCAGCCCACGACGCGAAACACCAGCGAAGAGGGAGCTATGTCTGAAGAGAACAAAGACCTGTTGATGCGTTATCACACCGCTTGGGGGCAGGGTGACATTCCAACCTTGCTGCACACGCTGCACGCTGACTACGTGAGCATTGATCCCGTCTCCGGCGAAGGGAGCGGGCGCATCCGAGAAGGTGAAAACTGCCGACTGTGGCACGAATCCTTCGAGGATACTGAGCTTCGTGTGGAGCAGATCATTGCTGAAGGCGACCGTGTGAGCGTCTATTGGACCTTGATGGGCACCCATACGGGCGAATATGCGGGCGTCCCTGCCACGGGCCGCTCTGTTGTGATCCCTGGACTGGAAATGCACCGGATTGAAGACGGTCAGATTCGCGAAACCTGGCGGCTTACCGATGTATGGAGCATGATGTTGCAACTTGACGCACTGAATTTCCATCCGGAATAGCGAGAATCAGGCACCGGCATATTGCCCCTCGCCTGCCAACGTGCTACAATCCTGATCCGCTTTCGGAGCGATGGCCGAGTGGTTTAAGGCGGCGGTCTTGAAAACCGCTGTGGCGGCAACGTCACCGGGGGTTCGAATCCCTCTCGCTCCGCCTGCAACAATTGCATATCCGGGGAGGTGCCAGAGTGGACGATTGGGGCCGCCTGCTAAGCGGTTAACGTGAAAGCGTTCGCAGGTTCGAATCCTGTCCTCCCCGCCTCAATGGAACCATCTCGATGAATTGTCCTCCCGGCTAATGGAGCTCAATCAAGATGGTTCATTTTGATTCACACACCGGGTAGGCCGTTCATGGCTGATTAAGCTCTCATCAGTGAAGCACTAGCCCATTCAGATCGTGCCGAGTGGTGACCTTACCTCAATGTGGTGTGAGCATTACAGGTCCGTTACCCGATCAAACATCAGGTTCGCCAGGATGCTGAGCGCCTCCATCTCCGCCCCGGTTGTGGTCGAGAGGTACAGTGAGACGACGTACTTCCCGGCGGTGAAGCTCAGGTTATAGTCCGACAGATCATAGTAGGCACCGCCAGCGACATCCGGCAGCTCGATGGCTGTCCCTGCGGCATTTGCAGCAGCAAGCGAGTCCGTAAAGAACTCCTGAGCACCCGCTTCATCAAATACTTCCGACACGCCGATAATCAAGGTCGCTCCATCATCCAGCGTCACTTCGCAGTAAGGAGAGGTTTGCTCTTCATCTAGAAAGTCTGACACCCGCGACCGGACTCCAGCACCCAGATGTGCTTCCACTTCTTCATCCGTCAATAACGTTGTACAGATATCAGACGCATTACCGCCGCCTGACGCTGCACAGGCCATCGCACCCAACAATAAAGCTGATCCAACTACCAGGAACGTTTTTCGCATACGATAGCTGCATTCCTTCCAGTGTGGCTATGTTGATGTGTTTCGTTGTTGATGAAAACACATACTGCGCAGTATACAAGCAATGCAACAGATCGGAAATATTTGTAAGGCCTGATCAGCGACAGTGTATCAGTCTGTAGTGAGAATGCTGATTTAGCCATTGGTGACGGTGCACAGGGTGTTATCCCTTTCCTTGCGCTGCCAAAAAGAGCATCTTTGATGCAGTTGGGCCGCTCGCCGGTTTTAGCACCCCTTAGAAATGGAGAGTTCCATGAACCACCAGGATGGTGCCATCCAACAGGCTTAGGTGGTGAGCGCAGTGTCTTCCTGGTTGTCAATCACGCCATCGGCCAGGCTGATCATGTCGCGGTCAAGGATCAGATGCACACCCTCCTGTCCTCCCGCCGTAATGAACAGAAGAGGCCACATACTGCGGCCTCTTGCGATTCGTCTTCGCTTGGCAACCAGCGACGCTATTGGCGCGTCAGCGATGTGTCATCAAGCCCGATGAAGCCAGTATCGACATCGAGCCAACCCAAGATCACCTCGACGGTATCGTGGGCGCCAGTTGCGGCCTCAAGGATGCAGCTCTGTACGTCCGTCCATTCGAAACTGCCGCGGCTTCCATTGTACAGGCAAGTTTGCACATCCACGCTTTCGTCACCATTCTTCAGGATGATGCGCATGCCGATGAAGCCATCTTCACCAAGGTTCAGGCCGCCCCAATGGGCGTCCAGCCGGTAACCATCTCCGATTGCACCATTGACCACCGCGATCGACTGCGTGATGGATTCGGTGGTGGTGCCGCTTTGGCCGGGACCACTGAAGAGGAATGCTTGATCGCCACCAAGGACACGCGCCGGATTGTTGAAATAGCCACTTGGGGCCTGCCCAATCGATGCAGCCCACGCCAAGTCAGCCGTCTCAAAACCGCCGTTGAAGAGCATCTGACCGGACTCCCCAGACCCCGCTCCACCAGGCTGACCGGCCTCCAGTGCCTCAATAACGAGCGGGCGGATGCCTTCAGCCAGTTCAATGCTCGGGCCTAGCCCCCCTTCTTCTTGAGCCACGATTCCCCAATAGCCGTGTTCCAGGTCAATCCAGGGAAAGAAGCCAACGCCAGTACTCCCACCGCCACCACTCGAAATGATGCGCGGTTCGTCACAGCTAGCCGTCCAGGTTGTTCCGGGGCACTCGCGCCACAGGCCCAGCCCATAATGCCATTCGGTAAAAGATTGAACCGGTGAGTAGAGAATCTCAACGGGAGCAGCAGTCCGATCGATAGACATCGTGTCATGTGAGCTAGCCAGCAGATCCCCAGCGACCAAGGCCCGCAAGAAAAGGCTGTAGTCATAAGCTGTCATGACGCCACCTCCCGCTAGGAAAGGATTCGTGTCGCTGACATACAGCGCCTCAGAGTCCATCCCGACCACGTCACCAATCTGCTGCCGAAACAGCGTGTTGAAATCGCTGCCGGTGGCCTTGGCAGCCATCACACCAGCGATGTGCATGTGCGTCGAACTGTAGTAGAAGGTCTCCCCTGCTGGGTTGATATGCCACAGGTCGTGGATGCGCTGTGCACACTCTTCCGGATCTCCGTTGCCATCAAAGATGCACAGCGGCTCGCCCCAGAAGCCCGCCGTCATCGAGAGCAACTGCTCCAGCGTGATCTGACTGCGCGGATCAGCGGGGTCATCTGTCCACCATGTGATGTAGTCTTGCGGATTGTCGTCCAAAGACATCACACCATCTTCAACCAGTCCCATCACGGTTGCGGCAGTTAACCACTTCGAAGCCGACCAGATGGTCAGGACGCTGTTTTCAGTCGTCCCATCCTGCCGATTGACGTACTGGATGCCAGCGGCGTTACCAATCATAACGACGCTGTTATCCAGGCTAAAGTTGTTGACATAAGCTTCGACTACTTCCCATTGTTGGGCATCCTCTTCCTGTTCCGGGGGTATGTGATCCGCCCAGACCGACCCACCTGCTGGGGCCAGCACCATTGCGGCCAATGCGATCACGACTACACTTGCAATAGGTCTCATAGCATCCTCACCATTCTTCAACTTTTGCGTGATGCAGCGTAGGAATCTGCACTACACCTGAGCTTACCTAGTCGTCCCCAATCGGGTAGTCCAAGCGATCACAAGCTGGGCATGACGCGGATCAACAGCCTGTTGTGACAATTGTAATCATGGTGGGGTATGCTGGGCGCAAGAGAGTCAATTCTGCATGCACCACAGGAGCACGATGATGATCGCAAAGCTTGGCTTTAGTTGGTCGGTGATCGGCGTACTTGTCCTGCTTGTCGGGGTGGCCTGTACCTCAAGCGGCGAACCCGACCCTAACAATCAATACCCTGATTTGAGCAATACGAGCTGGCAGTTGCACTCGCTGGATGGCAGCAGCCCAATCGATGGGAGCATGACCACGTTACTGTTTGAAAACGAGACCCTGAGCGGAACATCAGGCTGCAATAGTTATGGCGGCCGCTTCAACCAGCCAGGTGATGATGATCTGGTAATCGAGGAGTTAGCCTACACCGAGATGGCTTGTCTCGATCCAGATGGGATCATGGAGCAAGAGCAGCGTTTTCTTGAGATTTTGAGTGCTGCGACCGGCTATGTTGTATCAGAGGGCCAGCTCTCGATCTACGCAGACAGCGGATTCCTGTTGTTCAATCCCGCTGAGTAGCAGCCCTATGGCCTGGCATATACAGGCGGACCACAATCGGGTATCATGGTAGCAACGAGGCACTCAGCCGCTAGGAGAATCGATGCCCTCCCCAAAGCTCGTTGACAGCAGCGCGCTGATCCGTTGCATGGTTTTGCAGCAGGCGAGGTACGCTTAAGGACAATCACCATGGCAGACGCACCCCCACCCGAAGACCTTCGCGGTGAGCTTGAACGCCTCCAGGGCGAAGTCAGCCGCTTGAACGCCCTCTACGAGGAAAGCACCCAGACCATCCAACGCCTGCAGCAGGATGAAGATAACTGCTGCAGGTTATTTGAGAAATCGCTCATCCCGATCACAGTCTTCGACAGCGAGGCCCGCATCGTGATGCTCAACCCAATGGGGGCAGCTATCCTGGGTCACCAAGTCGAGGACTGCATTGGTCGCCCTCTTAAAGACTTCATCCCCGAAATCCACGAGCTGACTGTAGAACGGGTCAACACGGTTCTGTCGTTGGGCAAGCCGATCGTTGTGGAGGATGATCTGAGTCTCGACAGCCAGCCCCGCTGGTTCATGACGATTATGCAGCCGGTGTACAACGATGGTGACCAAGTCCGCCTGGTGCAGGCGATTTCTTATGAGGTGACCGCCCAAACAGAAGCAATCAAGGTCCTTGAGCAACATGACGAGCAGTACCGATTGCTGTTCGAGCGGGCTGGTGTCGCTATCGGCCACTTCACGACCAACGGTGAGGTGATCTCGCTCAATTCGGTGGCGGCCAAGGCTCTGGGGGGTGAACCGGAGGATTTCACCGGAAAGACGATGGTGGAGGTCTTTGGAGCCGAAAACGGTCCGATCTTCACGGAGCGCGTTCGTCGGGTTGTCGAGACAGGGGAGGGGGCCGAGTATGAAGAGCTTCCTAACCTGCCTTCTGGCCCCTCTTGGCATCTATCTGCCTACACACCGATTAGCGATGACGCCGGTCGAGTGGCCAGCGTGCAGGTCGTCGCGACACCGATTGACCAGTTGAAGAGAGCGCAGCAGGCGCTAGAAGAAGAAGAAGCCCGCTTGTCTGCCATGTTTCATGCGCTGCCTTCCCCGTCCTACCTTTGGGAAGTCGCTGGTGACGACCTGGTTCTGGTTGATTACAACGAGCAGGCCAAACAGGTAACCTACGGTCGAGTAGCGAGCCTGGTGGGTAAGCGTGCCAGCGAAATCCATAGCAGGCGGCCAGACATCCTGGCTGACCTCAAACGCTGCGCTAAAGAACAGGTCAGCATCAAGCGGCAATCAGAATTTACTTATACAACGACTGAAGAGACGGTTCACCTCAAGCTCACCTGCGCTTTTGCGCCGCCCAACCACGTGCTGCTGATTACCGAAGACATCACCGAGCACATCCTGGCAGAGCTTGAACATCAGGCTAGTGAAGCCCGCTATCGCACGATTGTTGAGAACTTCCCGAATGGTTTGATTGCCCTTTACGATCGCGACCTGCGCTACACACTCGCTGGTGGAGAGGGCTTGAAGGCGATTGGCATGACTAGCTCTGATCTAGAGGGAAAGCGCCTGCGCGACGTCTTCCCGCCAGACGTATACGAGCGCGACGAGCCAGCCCTGCTGCTGTCTCTTATACACATCT
>JAADYZ010000290.1 GCA_010092775.1 Chloroflexota bacterium | reverse complement strand
TGTGCGCCGATGATCGTCAGGCCGTCAGCCAGAATGATGGCCCGTTCGTTTTGCTCAAGCAGATGGCGTACATCATCAATGTGGCTGGGTCGGTGATACTCGCGTAGATTGTAGAGCACAGCTTCTATCTCTCTTGTTATAGAACGCCGAGCCAGGCCGCATCGCTCACACCTTGCATGGTGATCATCTCGCGATAGAGGTCCAAGTCGGCTGGGATGTCAACATCAAGCGCGATCGTGTCGGATGCATAGATTTGTATTTTGATGTCGCGTTTGCGGGCTTCTTCCTGGTGCTTGTGGAAGCTCCCGACACCGTAGCGAAAGGCGATGATGCCGGGTGGCCGCATGAGCAAGGCATTGGTGCCGTCATCGCGACGGTCGGTGGCGAGCACAATGACATCGGGATACTTGCCCAGCGCCAGAATACTCTCAATGTCTTTAACCCGCATCATCGGGATATCGGATGCCAGTACCAGCACGGCCTCAGCACCTTGGGACAGCGCAAATTGCGAAGCTCTTGTAAGAGCTCTATTGAGTTCTGGCGCTCCGCTTTCTTGTACGGTCTGTACACTATAGCGACGGGCCAGAGCCAGGGCGGCACTATCCCGACTGATAACCAACACCCCATTGATGCCATTGGCGGCCAGGGCTGTGCGCAGCGTTTGCTCCATCATATTGCGGCTGAATCGTTCACGCTGCTCACTGTCTAAGACCGAGGCCAGCCGGCTCTTGGCGCGGTTAAATGGCTTCACAGGAATAATCGCCCATACACTCATGGTTCTACCCAGTCCAGAATCTGTTCTGCTAATTTAATTTTGTCGGATATGGATCGCATCACGGTCGGCAAGGCAGCCGTTCGAAGTCCCATTGCTTCAATCTTAGCACTTAGATGCGCGTCGGTTCTGTCGATTATCATACCATCAATCAACTGATCGTAGTGTGCAGCCACCCCAAGGGGTGAAACGTCGATACCACGTTCTTGCATCAGTTTGGCGGCGGGCCCTTTTAGCGCCCGCCCGCCAACAATCGGGCTAACCGCCATGCAGGGCACCTTCCGCTCTGCAATGGCTGATCGCATAGCGGGAATCGCCAAGATTGGATCGATGCTGAGGAAGGGGTTAGACGGACCAAAGACGATCAAACTCGCTGACGCTAAGGCGCTCAGGGCAGCCGCTGACGCTGATGCTTGAGCGGCGCCGTCAAAGCGGATGCCCGTCACGATGGGTTGCCAACGCTCACGCACAAAATACACCTGGAAAGGAAGATCGCCGTCAGGCGTCTCTATGATGGTGCGCACCGGGTCGTTGCTCATTGGGAGGATGTTGTGAGCGATGCCCAGCGACCGGCTGAGGTGTCGTGTTACATCGGTTAGGCTGAGACCTTTTCCAAGCATGGCGGTGCGCATCAAGTTGGTACCCAGGTCCAGATCACCCAAGCGGAACCAGGCGCGTGTCTCATCGTAACGGCGCAGCATATCCAAGGCGCGATAGGAATCGTTGATTACCCCCCAACCCGTCTGTGGGTTGGCGATCTCAGCCAGGGTATACATCACCGTATCCAAATCGGGCGAGATGTGCAGGCCTAGGTGTTCAAAATCATCGGCGGTGTTGACAATGATGGTGAGTTCGTCGGCTTGCAGACTATGGCTTAGCCCCAACGCGAGCTTGGCTCCACCTACGCCGCCGACCAGCAGAACCACATGACGCTGTTGGCTCACTTGAAGATCACTTTCGTATGAATAGGATCACGGCTGCGCTGTCGATCTTGCGCCGGATAACCCAGGGCAATGATGCCTTGCGGCTCGAAATCGTCCGGAATCCTCAGAGTAGTGCGCACCGTGTCTGGGCAGAAAAGTGGCGCACACATCCAAACGGCCCCTAAGCCGTCAGCATGAGCTTGTAACAGCAGATTCTGTGCGGCCATTGCGACGCTTTGCACTGCCATGGTCCGCTCGGCCTGGCTGCGTTTATCATCGGGATAGCGGTCCATATCCAGCATCGATAGACAGACCAGGATCAAGACAGGGGCGCTGATCAGACGCTTCCGTGAGCGTCCGGTATCCTTCTCAATCAGCTCCTTGGGAACCCCATCCGCTTTGAGGTCGGATGCTAAGCGCTCGGCCATCGCGTCAGCGAGTTGGCTGCGATCTGTGTCAACTGTCAAGACAACGAAACGCCAGGGTTGGCGATTATGGGCTGACGGCCCCCAACAGGCCGCTTCCAACAGGCGCCAAATGGTCTCTTCCGGGACAGGCTGATCTTGATAGGCACGGATGGAGCGACGGGATTTCAGGAGGGGAAGCAGGTCATCTGCCTGGATACTAGGCACAGCGTCGGTCGTCACAAGGCTCAGCGGTACAGGTTGAATTCAGGGTTGCGGATCAGGTCGCGGGCCGCGCTGTCTTCAAGGCTTGGGTAGGACAAGCCGCGAATGATCACAACGGGTAGGCCCTCCCCCGCCTGGCCTGATACCAAGCCCGCAGCGGCAGCCAGCTCATCGGCAAAACCGACATCGGTGACTTGTAAGGCGGTGCCAAAGAGGTCAGGCGTGCCACGTAAATCCCACAGGGCTGGCAGACCGGCCACGCCGATGGCGACACCGACGGTCCCCATCCGGAAGGGACGCCCATGACTATCGCTGACGATGACAGCCGTCCGCAGCCCAAAACGCTGCATCAATTGGCTGCGCAATGTGTGCGCATCATGATCAGGATTTTCTGGTAAGAGCAAGCG
>JAADYZ010000289.1 GCA_010092775.1 Chloroflexota bacterium | reverse complement strand
TGAACCTCGCTGTGGTCGCTATACTCGGGCCATGAAAGTGAACCGCATGATGCTCTGTTCCCTCGTGATGTTACTTCTGGCGCTCCTGGCCTGCAATGCACCACCAATTACACAGCCAACAGGCAGCGCCCCGCAGGCACCTCCTCAAGTGGCATCAACCCCAGACCATCTCTCATTGACTCCTCTCGTCGCCCCACAAGCCACCTATACATCCACTCCAACCCCAAACGTCGGGCAGACTCTGCTAGATCGGGTCGCAAGCGTCTCCACCGATCAGTTGATGAGCACGGTGGACAGCCTGGCCGCAATCCCCAGCCGCCATGTCAACAGTCCCACAGTGGGTGATGCCGCTGAATGGCTGCGTGATGAACTGCGATCCTATGGCGGACGGCTAGTGATCACAGAGCAGCCTTTTCCACTGGTCTGGGGTGGGATTGATACTTTTCAGCGCAATATCATAGCCACCTTACCAGGCGATGATCCAAGCGCTGGATCGCTTGTGGTGGGCGCTCACTACGATTCGCGCACGGTGGATGTATTCAACGCGACGAGTCTAGCACCGGGCGCGAACGACAACGCGAGCGGCAGTGCAGCAGTGCTGGAGATGGCACGGCTGCTGGCTGACCAAACACCACAACGCACGATCCACTTCGCCTTGTTCTCAGCGGAAGAAGTGACATTGGACGGCAGCCGCTTCTTCGTCTCCCAGGCCCAACAGCAGGGCGAAACGATCATCGCGATGATCGCTCTCGACACGATCGGCAACGCGGCTGGCGACACCGGTGGGGCCGCAGTGCGCGTCTTCGCCGCGCCACCTGACCTTGCGGTCAATCCCGCTGACAGCCCCGGTCGCCTACTAGGGCGCAGTCTGGCCGCAACGGCTGACCTAAGCGACAGCCCTTTGGATGTACAATTGCAGCCTACGCTGGATCGGCCCGGACGTTGGTCCGATCATGTCCCTTTTGTTGATGCTGGCATTCCGGCGCTGCGCTTGATCGAACCGATCGAGCGGACAGATTTGAATCACAGCGGCTTTGACCTGCCCGAAACAATCTCGCCGATCTATCTGACCCAGGTGACACGCTTGACGCTGAACAGCTTGATCGGCCTGGCCTGGGGACCACAACCGCCGATCTTGCAGTGGAGTGAGACTGGCCTAAGCTGGGAGATGGTGCCAAGCAGCCAACCTGCGTTGGTGATCCTGCACCGAAACGGCGGCCTGGAGTTCGACATTCAACAGCTTGACGCCGGGCAAAATCGTGTGCAGGTGGCTGATGTGGGGGATTATGAGGGCCTCAATATCGCACTGATCTGGAACGGTCAATGGATTGGGCTGCTGTCAGAAACGATTGATCTACGCCAGCAACCCTAAATCGGTGGGACCAGCGGCAAACCAAACAGAGTCAGCAGCCAGACGATCAGCGGGGCGACCAGCAAAGCGGGCAGCAAGTTCCCCACCCGAATCGTCTTGATTTCCAGCAAGCTGCTGATGGCCAAACTGATAATCAACACACCGCCCGTGGCCGTCATCTCGTTGATCATCGCCTGGTTGAGCAGGGCATCGGCCTGGGCCGCCAGCAGCGTAATCCCCCCCTGGTAGATCAAAATGGTCAGGGCGGAAAAACCCACGCCGATTCCCAGGCTTGAAGCAAAGGCCAGGGAGGCAAAACCATCGAGGGTTGCTTTGATCGCCAGCAGCCGGAAGTCACCCGTCAGACCATCCTGAATCGAACCGAGAATGGCCAAGGGGCCAACTGCAAAAAGCAAGCTCGCGACAACGAAGCCCTTCACAAAGCCATTCTCTGTTGCTTCATCCTCACGCTCTGTGTCGGCTTGGAAGCGCTGTTGCAGCCACTCGCCAGCTCGCTCCAATGCCGCCTCAATGCCGAGCCATTCACCGAGCATACCGCCTAGCAAGACGCTGCCCAGAACGATTAAGATGTTCGTCGTGGTCAGGGCCATTTGTATGCCGATCACCAGAGTGATCAGGCCCAGACCGGCCAATACAGTTTCCTGCAAGTTGGCTTTCAGCCGGTCACCCAGGAAGACACCCAGGCCGGTACCGACCAGAATGGTGATCACATTGATGAGAGTGCCCATCAGCTACTTGCTTTAGCCTGGAGTATCCCAGTTAGATAGCTGTGAGCTTCTTCGGTTGTATTAAATGCACTCACGTTGTGGCCATAAACGCGGGTAAAGACCCGTAGAAACTGATCGATCAGTCGTGTATAGCGGGTATCAATAACGATGACCGTGTGTACCTGGCGGGAGACTTCTCGCGGCATGGTCAGTCGGCTGGCCATCTGCGGATAAAGCGACATGATGTTCTTTGGTCCACCGGTTGACTCGGTGAAGTCGATGATCGAATAGGGGGGCAGGGGGCGCTCGTTGGCGTACACCATGAATTGATCGAACCCATCCAACAGCTCGTCACCGGTCCAGTTGGCACTGAACTTCCAATGCAGAATATCCTGTGCCTCGTCCATCCACGTCATTTCTAGCACCGTGTTGCTCCATTTATCCAACGTCTTTGGCGAGTGTCACCTTGCTCTGGCCACTGAGGGCATCTTCATAGCGAGCCAGCACGAAACACAGCGACGACAGACGATTCATGTAGCGCCCCAACTCTGGATTGCTGATGGTGCCGTCATCGTCAAGCTTCACGACGCTTCGTTCAGCCCGGCGGACGACCGTGCGAGCATAGTCTAGGGCTGCACCGGGAGCACTGTCGCCGCTAATCACAAATTCGCGTGGCAGATTGAGTCGCGAGCCGTAGAAGTCGGTATGCTTTTCAAGCCAGACGACCCGGTCTGCATTGATTTTGCGAAAGCGCTCTTGATTCTCCGGGGTCGCTGCCAACTCGGACATCAAATGATAGAGGTCACGCTGGGTTTGCAGCACCACCTGGGCCGCGTCCTCGTCCTGCATGATGGCCCGTGCCACCCCCAGGGCCGACTGGGCCTCATCTACATCACCATAGCACATCGGCTGCGGATGGTACTTCTTGACGCGCTGGTCACCGAGCAAGCTGGTCATGCCGTCATCGCCTGTCGCGGTGTAGTATTTGGGACTATCTTGTTCTGCCATGCGGTAATTGCCTATGTCTATTGGCGGGGTCAAAGCGCCTTGGGGTCGCCTGGTTACGGTACCTTTTGCTCGCTAGACTCTAGCCGTAGGATTCGAGAATGTGTTGGTATGCGTATCATGGGCATTATAGGCTAAATGGGCAAAATCTCAAGCAAAAAGGCAATGGTACTACGAGTCAGTATTGCTTTGATCGTTCTCGCTGTCGCGTCGCCGTTTATTCTGCGGGGGGCGGTCGCGCTGCTAATGCGACCCAGCACACATACCGTAGAGTCGGTACCTGAGCGACGCGTGGCGCTGATCTTCGGGGCGCGGGTCTATTCCAGTGGGCGACTGAGTGCCATGTTGGCCGATCGCGTGGCAACTGGCGTCGACCTCTACCAGGCGGGCAAAGTCGACCTTTTGATTATGTCGGGCGACGGCGTCAGCCCTTACTACAACGAGCCCGATGCCATGCGTCGCTACGCCATGGAACTGGGCGTGCCAGAAGAAGACATCGTGGTGGATTACCTGGGCACCCGCACCTACGACAGTTGCTACCGAGCACGTCACATTTTTGGCGTGACCGATGCGATTACGGTGACGCAGAACTTCCACCTGGATCGCACCATCCTGACCTGCTCTGCGCTGGGCATTGATGCGGTCGGCGTCTGGGCGGATTATCAACGGCCCTGGGGCTATTCCGAGCGCTCGTTGAGCTACAGCCGCACTCGCGAGATTCCCGCTCTCGCCGTAGCTGTCGTTGACGTTGTTCGCCAGCAGCCGCCTGACAATCTGGGCGAACCGATGCCGCTGTTCTCTAGCGAGGTTCACGCCGAGTAGCGTTGCCCTTTGTTAGGGCCTTGCGCTATCATCGTCGCCATGTCGAGCAACTCCTCTTCCGACCATAGAGCGCCCTTAGGCGAACGTGACGAAAATGAACGCAGCGCGCCTTTTGGTGCGCGCCCTCGCCGTCGTTCGGGCCAGTCGGAGCAAGACGAAACCGTCAGCCCTTACGCTCCCTATCGATCGCGACGTGAGAGCCCCTCGACGGACAGTTTCATCGCTCCTCCATCAGACGCTGAACCCACTACGCCGGACGGGGCGACCGTCATTGAGGGTACGGGTGGTGTCATTCTGACCAATCGCCCGCGCAAACGGGCGACACCGGAACCCGACCCACTCATTAGCCCTGAGCTAGATGAAGACGACGATGACGATGATCTGCTGGAGGAGGATGCACCACCGCAGCCCGAAAGCATGCTGCGTGACCTACGCCAGCGGCGGCGCGAGGTCCGTACCCGCTTAGAAGAAAGCGCCGCTCAACAGGCGGCAGCGCGCCCAGACGGCGAGCCGATCACGCTGCGCCCCTGGATCATCCTGCGCTCTACCGTCGCCCTGCTAATTGTTGCAGCGATCGTCGCCACGCTATTCACCTGGTGGACCCCAAACGAGTTTTTACCTGAAGAAACCCTGAGCCAGCTTGCTGTCGCCCAGGCCACCCAGGCCAACCTGACGATCAACCCGGCCATTGCCGCCATGACGCCAACCCCATCACCTCTGCCAGTGGCCGCACCGCGCATCGGAATCGTCAGTGGGCACAAAGGGCTCAATCCGGCCTCTGGCCTGCCTGACCCAGGCGCAGTGTGCCCAGACGGCCTGACCGAACAAGAGATCAATGAGTCGGTGGCCCTGCTGGTCGCCGCTCAGCTTGAAGCAGAGGGCTATCAGGTGGACCTCTTCGATGAGTTTGATCCTCGCTTGCAAGGCTATAGCGGACTGGCCCTCGTCTCAATCCACGCCGATTCCTGCGACTACATCAACGACATTGCCACAGGTTTCAAGGTGGCCAGTTTCCAGGGATCACAAATTTCAACCGAAGATGAGCTGCTAGTGCGCTGCATGATCAACCGCTACGCTCAAGTGACTGGTCTTCCGCTGCACCCAAGCATCACCGCTGACATGACAGCCTATCATAATTTCCGCGAAGTGGACCCAGCGACACCCAGCGCAATCATCGAAATCGGCTTCATGTATCTGGACCGCGAATTCCTCACCCAGCGGCCTGACGTCGCCGCTGACGGCGTGACTCGCGGCCTGCTGTGC
Organism: Chloroflexota bacterium; assembly: GCA_010092775.1. Taxonomy (GTDB): domain Bacteria; phylum Chloroflexota; class Anaerolineae; order Aggregatilineales; family UBA3940; genus TC-71. Next base: position 3,683 of record JAADYZ010000289.1, on the reverse strand, counting down.
TTCCTCAATGGTGAAATCTCAACTGGCGCAGCGGCTGAACCAACCCCGACCCGCATTCCGTAACCAAGGAGAGTTTCGATGTCGGACAGAGAATTGGTGGTGTATGGTCGCACCACATTCTGCCCCTATCTGAGTATTGCTGAACGCGTGTTTGAGAAACACGGACTATCACCCCGCATCATCATGATCGATGAGGATGAGACGGCGCTGGAGCGTGTCGTCGCATGGACGGGGTTCAAGTCTGTGCCAACCATGATCATGGCGAAGCTCGGCGATGATCTCCCTTTCGAGGAGCCTTCTCCGCTCGAACCTGGCGCCAGCCCTAAAGGGATCGATCGTGGGTCCATGATCACCGAAGCCAATGCGGAGCAGCTTGAAGCCTGGCTGCGTAAGCACCAGGTCATCAGCTAACTGCGACAAGGCCCAGCCGAGACTTTCGACTCTGTTGACCGTTTTGACTTCTTGCAAGCGTAACGCAACGCACGAATAGGCTATCAACGGAGTACACGCGATGCGATTAGAAGATCAAGTGGCTATTGTCACCGGAGCAAGCCGGGGCATTGGCGAGGCCATTGCATTGGCCTTTGCCCGCGAAGGCGCCGATCTGATCCTGGCAGCCCGTACCCTGGCAGACCTAGAGCGGGTGGCCCAGAAAGTCGAAATGCTGGGTCGGCGCGCCATTGTCATTGAGACAGATATAACGGACGAAACTGCCGTTAAGCAAATGATCCAACGCGGCCATGAAGCGCTGGGCAAGATCGACATCCTGGTGAACAACGCGGGGGTCACTATGTTTCGCCCGGTGCGCGGCATTCACCTGGACATCTGGGAAAGGATGATGGCGGTCAATCTGCGTGGACCGTTCCTATGCACCAAGCACGTCTGGCGGATCATGCAGAAACAAGGCGGCGGTGTGATCGTCAATATTGGCTCAACGGCTGGCTCACGCACCTATCCGCATATTGGCGCTTACAGCGCCAGCAAATGGGGCCTGACAGGGTTTACGAAGGTCTGTGCCGAAGAAGGCAAACCCGATAATATCCGAGTCAATATTGTCAATCCGGGGCGTGTCAGGACGGCTATGCGAGATTACCATTTCGTCGATGACTCAGCTCCCATCCTGGAGGCGGATGACATCGTTGGATCGGTGATCTTCCTGGCTTCTGATGATGCTCGCTATGTTTATGGGCAGATCATCGAAATTGAACATCCGGGGCCACCCCGGAAGTAGTACAGTGAGGGCTCTCTTGTTGGCTCTTACTACTGCGTATGATACACGGGCGATCGGCCCGTTTGGAGAAGAAGACCTATGACGCGACACCTTGTATTGCGGCTGGTGGCCGCCTTGTCTGTTGTGCTGCTCTTAGCAGCCTGCGGCGGACAGACCGAAGATAATCCCAACTTGCTTGAAGTCGATTCAGAGAACGCCCGTCTGCCACGCACCGACCGGGTCAGCGTGACTGATCTAGAGGAGGGTGAAGGTATCGACTTTTGCGACGAGTATCCTGAACCAGAGACAGTCCCCTATGCGCCTCCGCCGGGTAGCGCTGTAACGATTTTCCCCAACGAACGGATCCTCGGTCCTGAGGATGCCTTAGTGACGATCCTGTTCTATAGTGATTATCAGTGTCAGGAATGCGCAGCCGTCTATGAGAGCCTGCGAGAAGTTCTTGAGCGCTACCCAGATGATTTACGTTTGATCTTCCGGCACTTCGCCATGGAAGAGATCAACAACAAGGCACGACTGGCGGCTGAGGCAGCCGAAGCGGCCCGTGCTCAGGGTGGGAACGACGCCTTCTGGGAGATGACCGATCTGCTTTACGAACGGCAGTCCGAATGGGTGGCCCTAAATCTGTCCTCTTTCCGCGACCTTTTGATCGAATACGGTGAGGAGCTTGACCTCGATGGAGACCAAATGCTCACTGACCTGGCTGAGGGCACCTACCGAGCCACCATCGAGGGGCAGCGCGAAGGGGCGCTGCAACTGGGTATTTCGCAAGCCCCGTCGATCTTCTTCAATGATTTCGCCTTGCCCCAGGCGACAGCCAACATCGATGTCCTTGACGGCATTTCACAGGCAGAGATCCTCAAACGGTCCTATCCGGTGCCGCCCCCCCCAGTCGTTGACCCTGCCAACGACTACGTTGCTTGGATCGTGACGGAAAAAGGCACCATCGCCGTGGACCTCTTCGCGGGTTTAGCCCCGCAAACGGTTAACAACTTTGCCTACCTCGCCTGTGCTGGCTATTTCAATGACATCACCTGGCACCGGGTACTTCCGACCTTCGTCGCACAGACTGGCGATCCAACGGCTACCGGTTTCGGCGGACCGGCCTACAGTATTCCAGATGAATTCCGGCGCAGCGACCTGCGCTTCGACCGTGAGGGTCTGCTGAGCATGGCTCACACTGGCCAACCCGACTCCGCCAATGGGCAGTGGTTCATCACTTTGCGTGATACGCCCAACCTGAACAACGCTTTCACGATCTTCGGGGAAGTGCGTGAGGGTTTGGATGTGGTCGAAAGCTTGACACCGCGCGACCAATCCCAGGCGAGTACCCTGCTCCCTCCTGGAGATACGTTGATCACGGTGATCGTACGCCAAACCCCTGAAGAGTAGGCCGCCAACGCGCGATGGCCTCTTTAGTCAACCTACTGGCAGCTTTCAGCGTGACGGTTCTGGCCGTCACGCTGATTGTGACATGGCTGTTGTCGGGTCTGCTGGTACGACGCCGTCCAGCCGATCCCAAAATCACACCAGACAAATATGGACTCTTCTACGAGCATGTCCGATTTTCCAGCCGCGATGGCATTGAACTAGGTGGTTGGCTGGTTGGCAATGGTCTGTCTCAGCTTGCCAAACCGGGCCGGTCCGTCGTGATCTTCTGTCCGGGTCTGTTTGGCAATCTCTACGGCGATGTCGCAGATGTCCCCATGTTTGTGGACGTGGGCCTTGACGTGCTGCAATTCGACTGGCGCGGACATGGCATCAGCGATGGCGGACGAGTTACCTTTGGCCTGCAAGAGATAGACGACTTGCTCGGCGCCATCGACTTTCTTCAGGCGCGCGGAGTCCAACGAATCGGGCTGATGGGATTCTCGATGGGCGGCACTGTGGCCCTCAATACCGCTGCTCAGGATCAGCGCGTAGCCTGCGTGGTCAACGACTCCGGCTATGTCTCGTTTCAAACAGCACTCAGCGGCTACCTGAGCAGCCGGATGGCTCTGCTGAGGCCTGCCATCCCACTGTTAATCACTTTGACCCTGTGGATGGTCGGTGTGCGCCTGAGCCGCCACCTGGGTGATACCTCGCCACTCCCCCAAGTCAGCCAGATCAGCCCGCGCCCGGTGCTGCACATCTACGGCGCTGCTGACCCCTTGGTTCCTGTGGCCGAGCAAGAGGCTTTACTGGCGGCCACCGGTCAACCAACCGCCTTATGGCGCGTTCCTGGGGCTGGCCATCGTGAAGCCAGGCCACAGCAACCCGAGGAATACGAGCGGCGCGTGACCTCCTTTTTCCGGATGAACCTGAATCAAAAAGGCCCCAGCGTTTAGCTGAGGCCTCAGGGTCCCTGTCTAGTTGGCATCCGGCGGGGCATTGGGCGAACTGATGATCTGCCCCGGCATAATGAAGGTTTGCGGCGGGGGTGGCGCAGTATCCACTCTGTCTCTTATACACATCT
>JAADYZ010000288.1 GCA_010092775.1 Chloroflexota bacterium | reverse complement strand
GTCCATTGCACCGGTGTCGAAATCACCAACTTGCAAAACACCTTCAATGTCAACGTCACCGTCGACTTGCAAATCGCCGTTATTTATGTCAACGTCTTCGTTAAATGTTTGTGTCATGGTTATCCTTTCGGTATATATCACTCAATATCTTGAGATTGGCGTAATATACGTTCAACCTCTTCTATACGCAGGAACTCACTCCAGATAGGCAAAGCGACGTAAATGAGCTAACATGGGTATCTGGATATGCAGGGAAACGAGCGCGCTCATGACAAAACCACGTCCATCGTATGCTCAAAAACTGGCCGTTATCAAGCGACAGCAGAACGGTGCGACCTGGCGCGAAGCGCTTGCCGCCGAGGGCGTGAATGTGACGATTCGCACGGCACAACGCTGGGCGCAACTGGAGCGCGAACAAGGGGCTGGAGGCGCTCGCGATCAACGCGGCGGCGTGAAGTGGAAGGTGACGCCCAGTCTACGGCATTGGATCGTGGAGACGTGTGAGGGCGCGCCTGAGCTGTCGAGCAACGAATTACAGCAACGCATCGTCGACGCGTGGGGAATTGAGGTGAGCCGAGCGCACCTGAACCGAGTGCGGGGTGAAGAAGGGGTTCGCCGCCAAAAAAAGTCGACAGCACCAGACTAAGTTGGCATGAGGGGGCTGGGAGCCTGCTGCTGTTAGCAGCGGCGGAGCAGACGGGCCTGTTGGCGCTGCTGGATGAGGCGGTAGATCTCCCGGATGAGGGACCCGATGAGCGACTGATTCGCAGTCAAGCGACAACTCGTAGCAAGCTGCTGCAAACCCTGTTGTTTATGCCCGTTTTCGGTGTCTTTCGACCGTATGCGCTGCGCAGTTATAGTGGCGACGGTCTAGGGTTGCTTATCGGGCGCGACCGGGCCTTTGGCTATCAGCATACCGAGCGCTTTCTGAGCCAACTAAGCCGCGCCAGCTTCGACACGGTGCTCGAGCAGTCCCTTGCCAGTTGGACCTGTAGCTTGTGGTCCCAAGATGAGAAGACAACCTACTATGTGGATGGGCATCGTAAACCCGTTTACAGCCAAGCGGTGCTGCCGCGCGGTCTGATCGGCAAAACCGGACAGATTCTGGGCTGTCGGGCCCTGACGCTGCTACACGATGAACAGGGTCATCCGCTGCTGGTGAGCACCGCTCGCGGTGACCAGCATTTGACGCACGGGATGCCTGCGCTCATCGACAGGTATCAACAAGCCAATCCCGATGCCCACTTGCCATCGATCGTCGTCGACCGCGAGGGGATGTCGGGGCCATTTTTGCAGGCATTTGCCGCCGATCATACCGTGGTCACGCTGCTGCGATCCAACCAGTACAAGGGGCTCGATGATTTCGAGCAGGTGAGTCCATTCACACCGCATGAGGTGGATGGTGAGGGGTGTGTGTTGACCGATATCGCCTCAGCACAATATGCGCTGACCGTTGCCGATCAGCCTGAGCCGCTGATGTTGCAGGTGGCCCTGATGCGGGACTATCGGCGATGCCAACCGATTCCCGACGCTGATCCGCTAGCAGACATCTCATACTGGGACCGCCCGTGGGCCGACTGGACTGACCCGGATTGGCAGCCCTCCGCCGTGCCACCCACACCGACACAACCCCGTCTTATCGCCGTGGTTGCCACCGGTGTGATGGATAACGCGGCACAACTGATCGCTTGCTACAAGCGGCGCTGGGCCGCACAGGAAAACAGCTTCAAGGACTTTCTGATTCCGCTTGGGCTGGATGTTAATCACGGCTATGGCAAATCGCCCGTCTCGCACTCCGAACTCGACAAGAAGCGAAATACGCTCCAGGCGAAGTTGGAACGCCTCGGGCGCTGGCAGCGCAGTGCCTACGCTCGATCCCAGCGTGCCAGTCGGCGCTACGAGCGGCTTTACCAGGGGTTGCGGGATTATACGGATGAGCAGTACGCCTGTCTCAACGAGTGGCTCATGCTCATGTCTGATAACAATCCCGATTTCACTCGGTCCGCCGAATTTAAGCGGGAACATCACGCCCTCAAAGAGGCCGTTCGTGATCGTCAGGACAAAGTCCATGAGGCCTCACGCGATCGTGACGCCGAGTTTCAAAAAGCCGATCGCTATGCCCGACAACAGTGCTACATCCTGCGCGAACTGGAAGATGCCGAGGCTGAAGAACGCCAGATGTTCGAGCTGGACAATCGCAAGGACCAGATCATGTCGTTACTGGTGGTTGCTCTGACCAATCTGGTGATGTGGACTCGCGATCAGGTCTTTCCCGACGATTATGAGCACGCCACCTGGATACGGCTTCAGGCGTTCTTCAGGCTGCCGGGGTGGGTTCAGCGCACCGACACTGATTGTTATGTGTTCTTGCGGGCATTCAATGACACCGCCATGAACCGTGATTTGGCTCAGTTGTGTGAAACGGTGAACACTCGGGCGCTCCAACTGCCTGACGGGCTTCGCTTACACCTTGCCCTGTCGCAGCGACCGCCCCCTGTCATTTCAATTACGCCGCCTCCCTGATTGGACTGACTTCCTGTTTGATCACTAGGCTGCGTGATTACTGGCGGCTCGAAATTAGTAAGTACTACATTGTCGATACAGGTTTCAGATTCTTCCCTAGAAGTCCAAGAAACATATTCGCCACGTATTCGAAGTTCGTGGACCACACGAAGCAACGCCTCGAAATCTGCTCTTGTCAAGGCTTCTCCTGTTGCCGTATCAACCCAACCATCGGTTTCACTAAGACCAATAGTGTAAGATGTCCACGCCAGGCCGGGATTGAGAGGTGTGTTGTACCTCATGGTTGTCCCATTGTTGCCAACAATGACTACATCATCCACAGTGACCTTATCCTGATCCGAACCTGCGATTCTAATGTCAAAGGATAAGGAATTGCCATATGACAAACTCAAGTCACCGAGGAATTTGGTCGGTGCGCGGAAGAACCAGTCAGGATCACCTGAGTTCTGTGAGCAAATATATCCATCCAGATCATACCTGAAATCCGAACTCCCACCAAACCAATGCCAATCTTCTGCATTCGCGGTAAATCTGCTCTCAACACGTGTTGGTGGTTCTGGAGGTAGGATCAATCCGGCTGCGGCAACTAAGACATTATCTAGACAAGCTTGAGATTCTACCC
>JAADYZ010000287.1 GCA_010092775.1 Chloroflexota bacterium | reverse complement strand
TTATGACATCCGATAACCTCATCAATGACCTCAGCACCCTCAATCAATTGGTTGTTACTCTCAATCGAGAAGTTGACGTGCGCTCGGTGCTCGAAGGGGCGCTAGAGCAACTGCTGGCTCTGATGCATCTCGAAACGGGCTGGATCTTCCTGGCAGATGACGGGGCTACCGATCGCCAATGGGGCAAGGGGTACACACTGGCGGCGCACGCCAATCTTCCACCGGCGCTGGCGCTTGACAATGATGAAGCCTGGTTGGGTGGCTGCGACTGTCAGGGCCTCTGCATGGCGGGCAAGCTGACCGAGGCCATCAACGAGGTGCGCTGTTCTCGGCTGGCCAGTGTTCAAGGCGACACCAACGGTCTGGCAGTGCATGCTTCGACTCCCCTGGTCTCCGGTGAGCGGATTTTCGGCATTCTCAATGTGGCCGCGACGGATTGGTCACGCTTTACGCCTGCGTCGTTGGCACTGCTGACCAATGTGGGGGCACAACTTGGCATCGCTCTGGAGCGGGCGCGGCTATACGACATGCTGAGCGAACAGCGCGTCGATGAGCAAAACGCGCTGCTCAGCTTCACCCACGATTTGCTGGGTCTGCATGAGCTGCCGGCTTTGCTGGCTACACTGGTCGAGACGGTGCAGCGCCTGCTGCGCCTCGATGCGGTGGCGCTGCTGCTGCCAGACGCGGATGGGGAAGACCTGTTGTTTTCGGCCTCGTCTGGCTGGCGCACCGATCCTGTTGTGGCGGAGCGCCGGGTCCCTGGAGACGAGCAAAGCGTTCCTGGACGCTGTTTGGTGCAGCAAAAACCCTTTGTGGTTGATGACTATCGCCCGCATGCGCCCACGATGTGGATGGCCGATTGGCTGCAGGCAGAGGGATTCATCAGCTATGCCGCCCTCCCCTTGATCGCGCATGATCTGGCGGTGGGGGTCTTGCTGATCAACCAGCGGCGCGAACACGGCCTTGACGAGGATGCCCTGCGCTTGCTGCATCTGTTGAGCAATCAAGCGGCGCTGGCGATTGAGAAGACGCGCTTGTATGAAGAGGCGCTCCAGCGAAAGAAGATCGAAGAGGAACTGCTGGTCGGGCGGCAGATCCAGATGAGCCTGTTGCCGGAACGCGATCCCGAGGTGCCGGGTTGGGAGGTCGTCTCCTATTATCGTCCGGCGCGGCAAGTTGGCGGCGACTTCTACGATTTGTTCTTTGTGCAAGGACGCTCACGGCATTTAGGGATCGTCGTTGCGGATGTGGCAGGTAAAGGGGTCCCGGCAGCCTTGTTCATGGCCCTCAGCCGGACCACCATTCGCGCTTCGGCCATTACAGGGCGCCCCCCGGCACAAGCGCTGACCCAATCGAATGACTTGCTGCTGCCGGACAATCGCTCGGATATGTTCTTGACGGCGGTTTATGCCACGCTGGATACGCAAACCGGCCACCTGACCTACTGCAATGCAGGGCATAATCCGCCGCTGCATATGAATGCCCGTACCGGAATAAGCTATCCATTACGCACCCAAGGGATGCTCCTGGGTGTTTTTGAAGGTGTGAAGCTAGAAGAGCGGGTCGGTGAGATCAACCCTGGTGATGTTGTCGTGTTTTTCACCGACGGGGTGACCGAAGCAATGAACCTGGCCAACGAAGAATTCGGAGACAGTCGGCTGAACGCCTTTCTGTCCTTCAATTACCAGCAGTCTGCACAGGATATTTGTCGGGCCATTGTTGGGGCAGTAGATGCCTTTGCGCGTGGTGCCCCGCAAGCAGATGACCTGACGCTGGTTGTGCTGCGTCGTGAGCCATAAATGGCTTGAGCTTGCCTGCTGATCAGGCACCGGTTTGCCCTCGGCTCCCCGTTGCGCCAATTGGCGGTCGGAGCTTGCGCGGGAAAGCAGTCGTGAGGCTGTGGCATCGTTTGTACAATGGATGTGTCATGGTGATGAGGTGGGTCCCTGCTTGTAGACTCCCCCAACACTCAAAAACGAACTCAAATCAGTTGTAGATCTGAGACCAAAACCTTATGGATGCAGTACCTCAAGATCGTTTTGCAGCACACGCAGTTGACCAAGCCTATTCCTCTCATCGGGAGAACAAGGCAGGTCTGCTGGGCATTGTGATGGTGATCATCGTTCTTCTGACGCTGGCCGCATTGGCCGCGACGATCTTGAACATGGTGTTGAAATTACCTCAAACCCCGATGATGATGATCGACGAGAGTCAGGTGGAGCATGGCGACCGGGTGATGAGTGTCTTCGAGGTGGCTCCGGCCATCCCGCCCCCCACCTTCCCAGACGCACGAAGCAGCCATCCAGAACTTGACATCCCGCAGCGGATGCACCACTTAGGGCGGGTGGCCTCAGATGGTCGCGCCGAGCATACGTTCATCTTGCAGAACAAAGGGGATGCTCCCCTGGCCATTCGCAATTTATACACAAGCTGCTCTTATGTCTATGCGCAGTTGACCTCCGCGACGATCGCGCCGGGGAAGATGGCCTTGTTGACGGTGACCTTCGATGGCGATCACTACCACGAAGCGACCGGGGTCACGATCATGCGCGGAATCATCATCGAGACGGATGATCCCCATCAGCCCGAATCTGAAGTCTGGGTGCAGGCCTTCATCACCCCCTAGACGCTGGTGGGCAAACACGAATGCAGCACGAAACGGCCAGACGACAGCGCTCTGGCCGTTCGTTGTTTTGAGCTGCGGGCTGCACATCAGCCAGTAAATCTGATATACTCGACTTTAAATTGGCTTATTGCCGTTATACAAAAGGACAGGAACATGAACGGTATGGATAAAATTCGCGTGATTCTGGTGGATGACCATGAGGTTGTGCGGCGCGGTATCCGTGACTTCTTGATCGAAAGTGGGCGGATTGATGTGGTCGCTGAGGGCGCGAACGGCAATGATGCCCTGCACCTGGTCACCGAATTCCAACCTGATGTGGCGATCTTGGATGTCCAGATGCCGGGCCCCAGCGGAATTGATGTGGCTCGTTCGATCAAGCAAACCAAGATGCCAGTCGGCGTCCTGATCTTGACCGCCTTTGACGATGATCCCTACGTGGTGGCAGCGGTCGAGGCGGGCGTCAATGGCTACGTCCTGAAGACGGCTGATGCCGAAGAGATCGTTGAGGCTGTGTTCTCGGTGCATGAGGGCAAATCCGTTATCGATCCGGGTATTGTACATAAGTTAATGAACGCCGTCGCCACCTCTACCGAAGCGCCGATTCAACATGATAGCCTGACCCAGCGCGAACTCGATGTGCTGCGCGAAGCCGCCCAAGGCCTGACCAACAAGGCCATCGGCCTCAAACTGGGCATCAGCGACCGCAGCGTTCAAGGCCACCTTCGCAACATTTTCGAGAAGCTCCAGGTGACTAACCGCACGGAGGCCGTCGTCAAAGCGGCCCAACTCGGCCTGCTAGAGATCCTGCCATAAGCCTGTGAACCCACCA
>JAADYZ010000286.1 GCA_010092775.1 Chloroflexota bacterium | reverse complement strand
CGTCGGCAGCGTCAGATGTGTATAAGAGACAGCATCATGCGTGCCAAGGACTCACGTGTGGCATTCTCTGGTACGGCGGAGCCGACAACCTGGCCGCGCCGCAGCACGGTGATCCGATCGGCGATGTCGAGCACTTCGCGCAGTTTGTGCGAGATGAAGATGATGGACACCCCACTATCGCGCAGTCGACGCATCACATCGAAAAGGTCGTCAGCTTCTTGTGGAGTCAGAACGGCTGTCGGCTCATCAAGAATTAAGACTCGGGCATCCCGATAGAGGGCTTTGATGATTTCCACGCGCTGCTGGGCCCCTACTGGCATATCTTGGATGGTTGCGTAGGGGTCTACGGCCAGACCGTAATCGTCAGAGAGCCGCTTAACGCGTTGCGCGACCTCTTGCTTGTCGATCCAGCGCAGGTTAGTGAAAAAGCCAACGGTGGCTCCGGTGAGCAGCCAGTTGAGCAAGCCACCTTGCGCACCTAAAATCAGGTCGGTCAGGACATAGTAGCCCAGACCAAAGCCGACCCCAGCCAGTGGCCCGATCAGGTTGCGCCCGACGCTCGACGACATGCGCGACGGAAGATCCAGGAAGATCATGGCGGCTGCGAAAGCTGCCCCCACGACAGCGCCAATGAAGCCCCATACGGACAGGCCAACCTCTGGGGAGGAGAGAGCCGCACCGCCCCCACCAATCATGAAGCCAAGGGTCACCGCCAAGATGCCGCCTACAACTGCACTGATGCGGCGTGAGCCTACCGTTTCCTCCAGGCCAAGCATACTGTTTTCGGTGACAGTCATCACAGGGACCAGCATGAAGTGCTGATGGACCATGCCAATCCCTCGGTTGATGGCGTCTGTTGGGCTGTGAAACTCGGCTGGCTCACCATTGACCAGGATTTCGCCTTCATCGGGTTGGTATAGGCTGTAGATGATGTTCATCAAGGTGGACTTGCCGGCCCCGTTTTCGCCGAGCAAGGCATGAATCTCACCCTGTTCGAGAGTGAAGTTAACATTGTCGTTTGCGACAACACCGGGAAAGCGTTTGGTGATTCCGCGCGCTTCAATTACAGGGGGCATGTTCGTCCTCTTGTCACCGTTATGGGAAGGTTATGTTGAGATTATAGGACGAGGGTGGCAAATAACAAGGGGGTACTATCGGCGGGATAGTACCCCCTCGCAACAAGCTGAGCTAGATTAGCCCTCAGGCTCGTAACCGGTGGTCAGCTCACCGGACAGTAGCCCTTCACGGGCCTCTTCTGCGACCACGTCGCAGCCACGTTCCTGAATGCGATCTTCCCACTCGTGGAATGGGGCAAGACCGACACCGCCATTCTCCAGATTGGAGAGGCGATTACCCGGCTCAAGCTCACCATTGACATAGTCGCGGACGGCCTGAGCCGCAGCAACGTCCATGTTCTTGGCGGCACTGGTCAGCAGCGAGGATTGAACTTCTTCGTAGGTGAAGTACTGGTCGACGTCCACGCCGATAGCCATCAAACCGGCTTCGTGGGCAGCTAGCAGGCCACCGTTACCGGTGCCGCCACCCACACCAAAGATCACGTCGGAGCCGTTGGCGATTTGCTCTTCACCGGCCTGCTTGCCAGCAGTCGGGTCCGTGAAGCTCGGAATGTATACGTTGAGGGTCTCAACATCTGGGTTGGCCCACAGCGCGCCGTTCTGATAGCCAGTGACGAACTTCACGACAGCGGGCACGTCAACACCAGACACCGTGCTGACCGTGTTGGTCTCGGTCATGCAGCCAGCCAGGGCGCCTGCCAAGAAGCCGACTTCGTCTTCAGCAAAGACCAGGCCAGTTACGTTGGGCAGGTCGATGAAGTCAACGTCGACGATGGCGAAGGACACATCAGGATGACGCTCAGCGGCGGCCTGAGTGGCTTCACCCATCAGGAAACCGACCGTCACAATCATCTCGTGGCCTTCTTCAATCAAGTTCTCAATGTTGCGCTCATATTCGGTCGGCGCACCGGACACAACGTAGTTGAACTCGATACCCAGTTCGTTGGCAGCATCACGTACACCTGCCAGAGTATATTCGTTGAAGTTCTTGTCATTCTCACCGCCGGTGTCCAGAACAACACCAACGCGAATGTCGCTACCACTTGCTTCTTCATCGGTGGTTTCGGCTTCTGTCGCACCGTCGTCGCTGGTGTCGGGAGCTGCTGCTCCGCCACCACAGGCAACGAGGGTGAGAGCCAGTGCAAGGACAATAGCAGGAACAATGGACCGCACGTTCTTCTTCAGCATTTGCTTCTCCTCCATAAGGCGACCGGCTATCAATTGTAAGTTGAGTTAAGCATCGAGGAACCGGTCGGAGTTTTGCGCCCTCAATTGCTGTGAGGACTGTTTGAACCCTATTTCTATCATTTAGCAAGTATACATGATCGATCCGTTGGGGCAAGGATGAGACGAAACCCACGACGAAAATGAAAGAAAATTCATGAATCCTAAGACTGCATTAGTTACATAACAAAAAACCCACCGGTCAGACTATCTGACCAGTGGGTTATCTGAGGCTCGATTTAGCGAGGTCTAGGGTCACTCATCATCTTCACTGATCGGATTGCCGTCTGCGTCGAGTACCACACGCGGTTTGCTTCCCCCTTCATGTGGTCCGATGACGCCGCGTTCTTCCATCAGGTCGATCATGCGGGCGGCGCGGGTGTAACCGATGCGCAGGTGGCGCTGCAACAGCGACGTTGATGCTTTCTTCATGTCGCGCACGAGGGCAACTGCCTCTTCGTAGAGATCGTCGGTTTCGTCATCGTCGTCTGAACTGCTGCGGAGGAAGGCAGCCTGGGTGGGCTGCATCAACGACGGGCGAGACTGCTCCGTGCCGCCGCGCCGTGCCCCACGTGATCCGGGTTCTTCCAGGCGACCGATGTCGGAGGTGAAACCCTTTTCCTTGGCTTGATCCTTCCAATGATCGACGATGGCCTGGATTTCACGGTCGGAGAGGTAAACACCCTGCATACGGATCGGCAGGGGGGCATCGGGTGCCTGGAAAAGCATGTCGCCACGTCCGAGCAGCTTATCTGCGCCAGGCATGTCCAGAATGACGCGCGAGTCGACGCTGGTAGCAACCGCGAAGGCGATACGAGCTGGGAAGTTCGCTTTGATCAAACCAGTGACGACGTCAACGCTGGGGCGCTGGGTACTGATGATGATATGGATACCGGTGGCACGGGCCATCTGCGCTAAGCGGGTCAGGACGCGTTCTGTTTCGTCTGGAGCTAACATCATCAGGTCGGCCAATTCATCAACCACCACGACGATGTAAGGCAGACGTTCGCCGTCTTCGATCTTGCCTTGGTCAACGCGCCGATTATAGTCATTGATGTTACGGGCACCAGCCATCGCGAAGCTGCGATAGCGATTGTCCATCTCCCGCTGGACCCACTTCAGCACCCCAACGATGCGCTCCAACTCGGTGACGACCGGGGCCATTAGGTGTGGGATGCCGTTGTAGTTGGTCAACTCGACACGCTTGGGGTCGATCATGATGAAGCGCAAGGTATCTGGCGTGTGGCTGAGCAGTAGCGTACAGATGATGCCATTGACACAGACTGATTTACCAGAACCTGTTGTACCTGCGATTAGCAAGTGCGGCATTGATGTCAGGTCAGTCACGATGGGCTGACCAGCCACGTCTTTGCCCAATGCTAGCTTGAGCGGCGAGTTCATCTTGGCAAAGGCCTCAGTATCAAACACATCGCGCAGGCCTACGACGCTCGCTTCAGGATTGGGTACCTCGATCCCTACAAAGCCCTTGCCGGGGACGGGTGCCTCAATACGGATGGTCGGTGCTGCCAGGGCCAGAGCGACGTCATCAGCTAGGCTGGCAATCTTGCCCACCTTGACACGCATCCGCTTACCGCCGCGTCCTTCGATGTAGTCTGGTTCGACGCCAAACTGGGTGATCACCGGACCGTGATTGACCTCAACCACCCGGCCAGGCGCACCAAAGCTGGAGAGCGTCTGCTCGATCACAGCAGCACGGCGCCGCAGTTCATCGTCAGACAAGTTTTTATCAACGGAGGGGTTGAGAATGCTGCTGCTGTCAGCAAGGTCCCAATCGATCCCCCCATCGCTTTTGCCGTTTTGGCTGCCAGCGGGCTGCGCAGGTTTAGCCGGTGGTGTTGGCTTGGGTGCTGGCCGCGGCGCTGTTGTACTGGCGGCTGGCCTGGCAGGCTCTGGCGTTTTTGGTGGTGCTGGCGGTGAGGTCCGGGGAGGTGTTGGCGTGGATGCTGCCGGAGCGGGTGCCGCTTTTGGCTGATCTGGCTCATCTTCCGTCTTGGTCGGAGGTTGGCTCTGTGGCCCTTCCCGCGACGGGATAGATGGTCGCGCAGCCGCCGCTGCGGCTCCGGCAGCCGCTCCTGCTGCTATCGATGGCCGCAGAGAGGGTTTCTTCTCCTCTTGATCGTCGTCTTTGCGCTCGGCGGGCCGAGCGGCGACTGGCTTGGCTGGCAGCGGCGCAACCGGCCGACGCATGGGTTCGGAGTCGTCTTCGTTACCTGCCGCTGACTTTTCATCAGGTTTTGCGGCTGGCTTAGAACTCACCCCGCCGGGAGGCTGAGGAGCGCTCGACGGCTTCTTGTCGTCGTCTTTCTTGCTTTCTACCTTTATGTCCTGTTCTTTGTTGTTATGGCTTTCACTAGGTTTCGCCACTTGAAGTAGGTCTTCTGCAATCATCTCTATTTCGCTTGCTTCTTCCTCTTTCTCTGTGACTGGATTTTGAGCAGCCATTTCGGATGATGCGGATTGTTGTTTCGAATCATCGTG